>CBFHVR010000077.1:0-4294 GCA_965659495.1 uncultured bacterium | reverse complement strand
ATTCTTATCTTTTGTTAAAGTTTCCCCATTATAAAAACTTTGATTGAAATTTGTTTTGCCTTTTGTAATCTTACCTTTTTTACTAATTAAATCAAATTCCATTTTCTCGCCAAAAATAGGACTTTCACCAAATCCGTTTATCGATGGATAGATGGAGTCCTTAATCCTAGCTTCAAGCATATTATTTTCCCAATCAATAAATATTTCACCTGCTTTTAGCTCATTATTATCATAATTAACAAGCGAATTATCATATAAATAACTCACATCATTATTTAATTGATAATCAATATAATTAGCCTGATAAATAACCGTTGAATCCACTCTAGAATTATTTAATTCTGGATTAAATTTCCCTTCTACTCCTCCATACATTTTCATTCTATTAATATTATTATTATTAATTTCAATTAAGATTGAATCGGCAGAAGAAGAATTTGTACCAGTAACTAGAGAATCCTCTACAACATTAAACATTGTTGAAGCCATACCGAGTAATTGAATGTTATTAACTTCTCCATTATTAAAATCAATCATCATTTTTTTACTAGACATTTTATCTTCTATATTTTGATACTGGCCGGCTATAATAAACTTTGCTTTACTATAATTAAAGAATTTAGCATTTGAATTTATATCAATATTATTAATCAACGAATCTTTGTAGTTAATAATTAAAGAATCACCTTGAACTTTATTGGTTGAATCAATAATTTCTGCTGAACCAAATAATTCAATTTTAATATCATTATTTTTAGATAATTCTTCATAGAACAATTGATCACATTTTATAAATTGACTACCCTTGTAAAATTCTATATTTCCAGAAGATTCAAAGTTTTTATAATCTCCATCATATAAAATAAGCTGATCACAAAACAATGAATCACTATTATCAATCATTTTAACATCTCCCATTAAAGTGACTTTTTGTAAATTAGGCTCATAAATTGCTTTTGAAGTATATAAAATCATAGACTGATTATTAATAATAACATTATCATTAAAAATCCTTTTTTCAATATCATTTTCAATAATATTTTCTAAATAATTAGCAGAAAATTTTAGATTATTATTTGAGAAAATAATTGAAAAGAATAGATATAGGTATAGATAAGATTTACGATTCATTTATATCTTTTTACATTTTATAATTAATAAAGTTTCCTTTAATGTTTATATACTAAATATACAAAGTATAGTTTATTATTATTAATGTTACATTCTGTAAATATTAATTATTATTATTGTATATAAATAAGCTATAATTTTTTAATAATATAAATTATTTTTAATTTTTTAATTAAGGACAGACTTAAATGTATTTAAAACTACTTGTTAAAATTTTTACAATATCTTCTTTTTGTTTTAGTCAAGTTTCAATAGAATCGACTCCAAAAAGTTTTTTAATACAACAGACAATATCTTCTCCTACTTTGGAATTACCTTCATTTGATATAAATAGTTTTTTACAAGAAGATGAAAATAATATTCGAAATGAAATTAGTAAGCCATATCGATTTGCAAATCCTATACCATTAAATTTAAATATGAATAATTCTGGCAATTGGACAATTCTTGAAGATGGATCTTCGATTTGGACTTTGCAAATCAATTCTCCTAGTGCATACTCGTTAAATGTTATTTATGATTTATTTCATCTACCAGACGGCGCAGAATTTTTTGTTTATTCGTCAAATAAGGAAATGATTTTAGGAGCATTTACAAGTTTAAATCACAAACCACATGGAGGTTTTTCTACTGCACCAGTAATTGGAGATCAGATAATATTAGAATATAATGAACCATATGAAGCTGAATTCAGAGGAGAAATTAGCATTGAAACTGTTGCTCATGATTATAGAAATATTTTTTTTAATCAATCAAGAGGATATGGTGATTCAGGCAGTTGTAATAATAATGTAGCTTGTAGTGAAGCAAGTGAGTGGCAAGATGAAATTAGATCCGTTGCGATGATTTTAACTTCAGGTGGATCAAGAATTTGTACTGGAACACTAATTAATAATGCCAATCAAGATTTATCTCCATACTTTTTAACAGCCAATCATTGTCTAGGTGGCAATGACTCCTGGATTTTTATGTTTAATTATGACAGTCCCTCTTGTTCAAATCAAAATGGTCCAACAAATATGACTGTATCTGGCTCTAGCCTTTTGGTTAATAGTGCTTCATCAGATGTTGCATTGCTTATATTAAATGAAACTCCACCGGAAAGCTATAATGTTCATTATGCAGGCTGGGATGTATCAGGTAATACTCCAAATATACCTGTTGGAATTCACCATCCATCTGGTGATATAAAAAAGATTTCATTTGATTATGATAATGCCTCAAATAGTGGAAATTTTTGGGATATTGATAGTTGGGATGATGGAACAACTGAGCCTGGTTCATCAGGTTCTCCTTTATTTGATGGCATTTCTCATAGGATTATAGGTCAATTATATGGAGGCGTTGCTTCCTGTACTAATTTTGGTTATGATACCTATGGCAAAACATCTGTATCATGGAATCTAGGGTTAAATCAATATCTTGATCCAAATAATCTTGGAGTAAATTATATAGATGGAATTGATGCAATTGATTTACCAGAACCAATACTTAGTTACTCAGATATAAACTTATTACATGAACTTGCTGATGGAGAAACTAGTACTTCATCATTCGAAGTTTCCAACACTGGTGAATTAGAATCTGTTCTAACTTATTCTTTAAATATAAATAAATTTAAAAATCCTCAAGGAGGTCCAGATTTATCAGATAATTTCTGGACTGATTCTAATAATGAGATTGGACTTGATTCAGATTGGATTGATATATCTAATATTGGAACAGTGTATAATTTTTCTACTAATGATAATGCTGGAGAATCAATTAATATTGGATTTGAATTTCCGTTCTATGAAAATATTTATACAGAATGCTTTATTAATCCAAATGGATGGATAGGTTTTGAAAACGATGATAATAATTGGGATAATACATCTATTCCATCATCACAAGCACCTAAATCAGCAATTTTTGGATTTTGGGATGATCTTAATCCTGTAAATGATTTTTGTAGTTCATGTTCCGGGGAAGTATACTATCATTCAAACGATGAGAGAATAGTAATTTGGTTTAATGATGTATCACATTGGCCTACATATTTTGACAATAGCATATATAATTTTCAAATGGTTTTATATAGAAATGGAGAAATAAAATTTAACTATAATTCAATGAATGGAGATTTCTCTTCTGCAACTATAGGTATCCAAAATTCATCTGGAACTTCTGGGTTAATGATGTCTTTTAATGCAAATTATGCTGAAAATAATTTGACTACTGTAATTTCTAAGGCTCCATCCTGGGTTGGTATAAATAATATTGGAAACTATTCAGTATCTGGAGAAATAAATCAAGGATTTTCTCAGTCTTTATCTTTATTACTTCAAAATAATCAATTAGTTGACGAAATATATAATGCATATTTAAATATTAGCTCAAATGGAAGTGAAAATATTTCTCTCCCAATTGAATTAATAACTGCTAATAGTGGATTAATTGGTGATATAAATAATGATGATAATGTTAATGTATCTGATATTGTACTAGCTGTGAATTTAGTTTTAAGCTCACAATATAATTATCTTGCTGATTTAAATTCTGATAATCAAGTAAATGTTTCTGATATTGTTCTCTTAGTTAATCTAATTCTTCAAAATTAAACAGATATTTCTATGAATTATTTTTATATTATTATTTATACTATTTTTTTAAACATGTTATTTTCTAATAATATTTGGGAAAATAAATTATTGTTCTGTTTAAATAAAGAAGTAGCACCTCTTGAAGTTATTAATAATAAGATTATTAATAATAATCAATTAAATATTGCCTTAAGTAATTATAATATTTCGAGTATTGAATTATGGCTCAATGGAGCAACAGATAATGATTTTGATAATGATATTTATTTAAATAGAATTTATAGAATAACTATTCCAAAAAATAATATTAATATAATCAATAAGATTAAAAATACTTTAGAATCTATTGAGCTTATTCATTCTACAGAGTATGAATACTATAGAAAGCCTTTGTACACACCAAATGATCAATATTATAATAACCAATGGTTTCTTCCCGATATTAATTCAAATCTTGTATGGGACTTATGGTTTGATAATGGATTAATTCCTGGAAATCAAGATGTTATTCTAGCTTCTGTAGATTTAGGAGTAAATTGGGACCATCCAGATTTAAGAAATAATCTTTGGCAAAACTTAGG
>CBFHVR010000076.1:0-2443 GCA_965659495.1 uncultured bacterium | reverse complement strand
CATCGCATTGGCAAGGATTATCATAACTAAAGAATCCACAACCAATCTCAAAACAATTATCTCCTGATCCTTCGCCTGTTGACACTTCGTAAAGCGTTGCTAAATTAGCTAAATTAACTTCTGATAAAAACCATTTACTATCCATATCTAATGGTTCAAAAATATGCTGATTACAAAACTCATTAAATGGTTGACTTGAAATAGCTTCAACTAAATGACCTACAAGAGCAGCACCAATATTACTATATGAAAAATTTGTTCCTGGTGGATTATTAGTAAAGTTTTGGGATTGATTATAAAAATCTCCTCCTGGAACTAAATATTCTTGTAAATATCTACTTAGATCTATATCAGAATCACCTTCATAATAAGGCATAACACTCCAGTTATCTTTTATTCCTGAAGTATGAGTTAAAAGCATTTTAGCTGTTATAGGAGTTAATGGAAAATTAGGATGAGTTACATTAAAAGATAAATAATCATTTATATTTTGATCCAAATCAATTAAACCGTTCTCCCATAGTTTCATTAAAGCTGCGGCAGTTACAGTTTTAGATACTGAAGCTAACATAAACATTGTATTATCAGAAACAATAATATCCTCTTCAATATTAGCCATACCAAAACCTTTATTCCACACTATATTAGAACCCTTAACCACAGAAACGGACACACCTGGCAAATTATTTGATTCTACAACATCATTAATAAAATTTATCAATTCTTCTTCGTTTCGATATTGATTATTGTTTGATGTGCTAGATGTGTTAAAATCTTGTCTATTTCTAGTATTTTCTCTAAAAATATGATTATCTGGAAAGATAATAGATGTTATTAATAATAGTAGTAAATATCGCATATTAATATAAAGTTATAAATTAGCGAAGAAATTATCTAATACTAATTTTGCATCATTAATACTTTGATATTCTTTATTTATTATTTTTCTATTACCCGAAACCATCGCAGATAATGATTTCTTATTTTTTGGATTAAATAGGCACAATATTGGAATATTTAATTGTTCTGCAAAACCAATCTCATAACCAACACCGAGTGACGGGACTGTAACATCAGCGACCATAACATCACTTTTTTTCAACCAATCAATATCTCTTTCATAAATATACTGATCAGAATTAATAAGTTCACTTTTATCAATACCTTTGCTTCCAACATGTTCAGTCAAAACTTCTCCAAAAGTAGCTAAGTGATGAATGAGTTCCATATAATTATCCTCTTCATCTCTACCCCCTCTTATTGAACCTGCAAAATATATTTTCATTTATTATCACATTCTTCATGTACTTCAGTTTTAAATGCTTTAAAATGCACATGCTCTTTTGGAATTAAAAAACTAGATAATAGTTCAATAGCAATGATATAACTACCTATTCCAACACCTACCCAATTTCCTACTATAAAATCTGAATAAACATGACCTACATGTAAAATACCATGAAATCTTAAACTCCATCGAGTCAGTTCTATTAAATATTTTTTGATCATAAAAAACCTATATTATACTTTTATCAATCTAAACAGCTATTTTAGAAATACCTATAGATGAATTTAAAATAATAACTTGTAAGAAAGAACTATATTCCGGCCCGGTTCAGGTGCTATAAATTTTATCTTTGATAGATGATTGTAGTGTGTTTCATCTAAAATATTATTGAGCTGCAGTGTAATGGTCTGTCTATTATTTTTAAAACTAAAAATAAAATCCATTAAAAATGCTGAAGGTGTATAAGTTTCAAATTCACCCAACCTATTTTGCGAATGAATTTTAGACAATCTTAACTTATAATTCATAAAATTGTGATCGTAACCAATATTAAGGATATGTTTTGCGGGATTCATATATGAAAGCGGCTCATCAAAAGAAAGATTTTCACCTCTGACATATGAAAAATCATAATCTATTTTAAAATGATCTTTAGTATAATTTACATTAAACTCGTACCCCATAATTAAAGCTTCAACACCTTTGGTATCATACATATACAACCACCCTGGACCACTACCCCATTCAATAAAATCATATTCAGGTCCTGAGCATGGATACCCTTCTTCACCAAGAACCATTTCCTCATCACATTCACCCATTTTAGTCATCTGATAATAATAGGGACTGTAATTTAAAAAATTTGTGAGTGATACATTAAAGGGATTTGATTTGTATAAAACAATAGCTTCTATTCCATAAATTTTTTCTAAATCTAGATTAGGCTCACCAATTTCATATGCATAGGTTCCAAGGTGCGGACCATCTGAATATAACTCTTCTATTTTTGGAGGTCTCATTGTTTGGATTAGCCATCCTCTGTAAGTCCATTTATTACTTTTTTTCTCAAAACCTATAGATGATGACATGTAAGTAAAATCTCTTTTTATAATTTCATCTACTTCAAGATTAGCATAAGACGCATAATTTGGTTTT
>CBFHVR010000075.1:0-4608 GCA_965659495.1 uncultured bacterium | reverse complement strand
GCGCCACACCCACCAAACTTCACTCCAATACTATCAATTGCTTTATTTTGTGGTATTTGTTTTAGAAGTAAATTTATTTTCTTGGTTCCTCTTTTTTCGATGTTAATTTCAGATTTCTTTATTGGCTATCACTCAGTAATTTTGTATGTTTATATTTCATTGCTTATTATCTTTTTTATGGGTAAATATTTATCGAAAGATAAATCTTTATACTCAACTCTGTTGTTGTCTGTATCGAGTGTAATTATATTTTTTATTATTTCAAATTTTGGTGTTTGGGTGATTGGCTATCCCAAGACATTCACTGGTTTTATGGCATGCTATATTGCTGCAATACCGTTTCTATCTAATTCCTTGATATCCACTTTATTCTTTTCTTCTATTTTTCATTACTGCCGTTCTTTCAATGTTAACGAAAGAAGATTTGTGACTAATAAATAAAATTGAATTTTTTTCTAATTTTTTTTATAGTTATTCCAAATTTTTTGTTTAGTCATACAAGTTTTTCTGATAATATAAATTTATTTTTAGATCCAATAAATATTTCTACATTTGTGTTAGATAAGTATCATCCAAATTATAACTCAGATTTAAATTATTATTCTCTCATTATAGATGGATCTGTTAATATGCCATTGTACCATTTAGATCCAGAGGATATATACTTTGATTATGAAAATAATTCTTCTATTTCCCAATTGTCTTTTAAGCAGAATAAAAATGATAAATATTTCAATACAAAAATAGCAGCATCTAGCGCTGCGAACGAATCAACAAAATCAATATTTCAAATAGAATCAAAATCTTTAATTGATAATATTAATCAAAATGGTTTTTTAAATATTAATAAAAAATATAAAAATCTTTCTTTCGACGCAAGTTACCTCTATCACTACGATGAAGAGCCAACTCAGTATAATCTAAGCTTAGAAAATAGTCAATTATATAAAGAAAATGAATCTTTCGTTAGTGGGTATAAACTCAAATATATCTTGAGTAACTTATTTCTTGAATCTGATTTTTCAATACAGACATCTAATCATGTAAGACCAGAATCATATCTCCTAGATTATCAGTATTTATCATACAACCAAAGGTCTGTAGTAAGCTCAAGTTTATTGTATTATAATTTTAAAAATTTAACATTATTTATTGATAATAAAAATTATGATATAATCTTAGAGGATGACTCTAATGACTTTGGATTTGTTGATACTGGATATAATATTAATTCTTTAGGATTAAGTAGAGATAGTGATAATATACATTTTAAAATTTATGCTAGACTCATTAATGAAGTTATAGAACCTGGTTTCGAATTTAATTATGAATTAAACAATTTTAAGTTTGGTTTTCAGAATGTTAAATACAATAGAGGGATGTTAGTAGATAACCAACAGATTTATGGAGAATATATATTAACTGAATATGAAAAAAATAACATTAACTTTTCATATATGTCTAAAAAATATAATAATAGCATAGATTTAGGTAAAATAAAAAGCAGCAGCAATTCGTATAATTATTTTCTTTTTGCAGGAAATCTCAGTTCTAAATTATTTGATATTGAGTATGACTTTTTCAAATATTTTAATAAGTTAGAAAATTTAGGCATTGATGAGTATATGAATATTGGATTTTGTGTATATCCTTTAAGAGATAAATACGAATTTGAACTCTATGGTAAATTGAATTTTAATCACTATGTAATAGATAGGGATATTAATCTTTTGACAATGGATTTATTTAATCAAAATATAAATAAACAGCGAACACAATTATATAGCTTTGAATTTGGTTTTAATTTCGATTCTTTTATTATTTCTTATAACAGTAAGAACCTATTATCAAATAATGTTATATTTTCTGATAGTATAGTACCATTTAAAAGGTTTGATTATATAAAAATTATTTGGATCTTTAAAGATTAACAAAAATGAAAAAAATTACTATCATATCAGCAACATCAGGACAAAATTATATTTTATCAAAAAGTATAAAATCACTTTTGAAAGATAAAAATTTACATGTTGAGCTTGAAGATTTAGAAAAATATGATATTCCTTTATTTACAGCATCAAATTATAGTGATATTAAATTGAATGTAGGTAAAAAAATTTTGAGCTTGGTTAATAAATTAGTTGATTGTGATGGTATAATTATTTGTGCTCCTGAATATAATGGTTGTGTTCCACCCATTGTAGTTAATATGATTTCATGGATTTCTGTTTCAACACCAAACTGGAGAGATGGTTTTATAAATAAAATTAGTTTAATTGCTTCAAATAGCGGTGGAGCTGCAATAAAATACAATATAGCAATGAAAAATCAACTTGAGCATCTTGGTTCTGTCGTATATCCACGTTTTGTTTGTGTTAATGACAATAATCCACTAGATGCCGTGTCTGTAAAAAAAATATTAAAAGATTTTATAAACCTGTTATAAAATTTATATATTTTTTTTTAAATTAATAAACTTGTGTAACTAAAAATAAACTTAAATAAGGTAATTCTAATGAGCGATTCACTAAAAAACTTCAACAATGATAACTTTGATTCAGATGTTCTGAAATCAGAAAAAACAGTATTAGTTGATTTTTGGGCAGAATGGTGCGGACCTTGCAAGATGTTAACACCTATTATTGATGAGATAGCTTCAGAGAACGAAAATGAATATTTGATTGGTAAAGTAAACGTTGATGAATGTCCCGATATTGCAGCAAAGTATGGGATTAGAAGTATTCCTTGTTTGCTTTACTTTAAAAATGGAAAAGTAGAAAAACAAACGGTAGGTGTTATTACTAAATCTGAAATTCAATCTACTTTAGAAAGTATATAATAAATGAAAAGAAATGTTATAATTGTAGGTAGTGGTCCATCTGGATATACAGCTGCTTTATATGCAGCTAGAGCTAATTTAAATCCTTTGCTATTTGAGGGATCACAGCCTGGTGGTCAATTAACTATTACTACTGATGTCGAAAATTACCCTGGTTTTCCTGACGGTGTTATGGGACCGGAGTTGATGGACAAATTTAAAAAACAAGCTGAAAGATTCGGTACTGAAATCAAAAACCAAATGATTGATAAGGTCGATTTTTCTGGAGATTCCTTGAAATTATGGTCAGGTACTGAGGAATTTTCTGCTCATTCAGTAATAATATCTACTGGTGCTTCTGCCAGATTACTCGGTCTTGAATCTGAGAAGAAATTAATGGGCTATGGCGTATCAGCATGTGCTACATGTGATGGTTTCTTTTTTAAGGACAAAAAAGTTTTTGTAGTTGGAGGTGGAGATAGTGCGATGGAAGAGGCTGTTTTTTTAACTAAATTTGCTTCTTCAGTTACCATTATACATAGGCGTGATTCATTTAGAGCATCTAAAATCATGCAAGACAAAGCACTCAGTAATGAAAAGATTGATGTAATGTGGAATTCATCAGTTCTTGATATGATTGGAGAACCAAACGAAGGTGGTTTGAAATCTATACTTATTAAAAATACAATTGATGGCAAAGAGTCTGAAATTAGTGCTGACGGTTTATTTTTAGGTATTGGACATACACCAAATTCTGAAATTTTTAAAGATTACATTGATTTAAATGATAAGGGATATATTCTAACATTTAATAATTCCACAGAGACTTCAAAAAAAGGTGTTTTTGCTGCTGGAGATATAATGGACCCGATTTATAGGCAAGCGATTACTGCCGCTGGTTCTGGGTGCATGTCTGCTCTAGATGCAGAAAGATTCTTAGAAAATCTACATAGTTAGTATTTATAGTTAAATTTTTAAAGGTATATATGAAAAACGTAGTTATTCTATCTAATGGTCCTGGTTTACCGGAAATCATTAAAAAATATGGACATTCATCAGATTGGATTCCGAACATCGTTTCAAATGATAATATAAACTTTATAATAAAAAAAGTTTACGAGGATGATTTTGAAATAGATTTAGATGCAGATGCTTATATTCTTACAGGAAGTAAGTATTCTGTTTATGATGATATTGATTGGATTTATAAGTTAAAAGATTTTACCAAGTCACTTGTTGATAATAATCGTTATGTTCTTGGGATATGTTTTGGTCATCAAGTTTTAGCATGTTGTTTAGGTGCTGATGTAAAAAAAAACAACCTTGGTTGGGAACTTGGTTCTTATAAAATAAAACTAACAGATGAAGGTCGATGCAATGATCTTTTTAATGGTTTTTCTTCTTCAGAAATAGTTTATGAAAGTCATCAAGATACCGTTTTAAATTTACCTCCAAATGTTGATGTACTAGCTTTATCTGAGAAGTCCAATCAATCTTTCTCTTATAAAAATAAAGTTTTTGGTGTTCAGTTTCATCCTGAGTTTTCTAAAGAAGTCACTAGAATGCTTATGGACTTGAGAATTAAAAAAGGAGTATCGATTGATTCTAATATTTTATTAGAATCCGATAAATCTTCTTCTATACTAAATAATTTTTTAAACATTGCAGGAGTTAATTAAATGAATAAACCAATATACTCTTTTAAAAATTTAAAGTTTTCGAAAGATAATAAATTATTTTTAGATATTAGAAAATTTGATATACACAGAGGCTCTTGTTATATGTTTACA
>CBFHVR010000074.1:0-8014 GCA_965659495.1 uncultured bacterium | reverse complement strand
AGAATCTGTAACGCACTCACCATCAACCACTGAGAATCCTTCACTGCAAATCAATACACATTCTCCATTCACGAGCGATAATCCCTCATCACAATCTTCTGCACATACTCCATCAACCACTGAGAATCCTTCACTACAAATCAATACACATTCTCCATCTTCAAGAGATAATCCCTCATCGCAATCTGCAACACATACACCATCAACATCGCTAAAGCCCTCATCACATTCAAGAGCAAGAGGATTACTTTCATTGCATGATGATACAAAGAGAAATAATAATAATAGTGTTATAAAATTTTTCATAATTGTTCTTCCTTTTTTCTATAGTAATAAACAGTATAATGCGCAAAAAATCCACACACTCCACCAATTACAGCGCCATTAACATACCCATTGCTTATACCTATTAAATTGAAAATAACAGATAAGCTACCACCAATCATTATACAAAGTAGTATTGAAATAAAATATTTTTTCATTATCCTACTAATTTACCATTTTTATATAAAATATTTTTAACTATTTTTCCTTTATGTGAATAGTAAATCCAATAACCGTTTCTTTTACCAAGATTAAAAGAACCCTCAAATGCCAGAGTACCATCTTGATAATATGATATTTTTTTCCCATGTAACTTATCATCAATATATGATTGCTTATAATGTATCTGACCATTTTTATAATAATTAATCCAAAGCCCATGCCTAAGATTATTCTTATAAGATCGAGACTCTTTTAATTGGCCATCTTTATAATATTTATTATTATCCATTAATCATAATTACTGTTAAAAATTAGTATTAAATTTATTATGAATGATTGTAGAAAAAAAATATAAGTGTCAAACCTGCTTTACAAATAATTCAATTGATATAGAATTATCGTTTTGTTCTGAAACGGTAGATTTAATTGAGGATTGTACTATTTGCTGTAATCCTAATACTATTTCATATACATCTGAAAATGAAAAAGTTGTCTATTTTGAAGTTTTAAAAACCTATTAAATTAAAATTAAGTTTAATATTATTTTTGTATCTAAGAATTTATAGGTTATTAAATGAAGTCTTTGGGAGTTTAATGTTTAGAGAAATATTTTTTCCAATAATTAATTTGAGTCATACTTACTCCAACCACTAAAAGCAGAGTCAACCAACCATCTGAAGTAACATTCCCTGTTTCATAGTATTGATAAAGAAGTGTTATTATTACAATAATTACACAAATCAAATTGATAATAGGAAAAATATCTTTTTTCATGCCCAACCTTAAAACCTTATACTACTCAACCGTAACACTTTTAGCCAAATTTCTTGGCTGATCAACATTGCATCCTTTTAAAACAGCTATATGATAAGCTAGCAATTGTAAAGGTATTGAAGTTAGAATTGGAGTTATAGCATTTAAAATATTAACAGAATTAGATAAGAAAATATAATGATCAGATAAATCCTTTAGTGCTTTACTATTAACAGTTGTAATTGCTATAATTTTACCACCTCTAGATTTGACTTCTTGAATATTAGATAATATTTTATCAAAACCATTTTGGGTAACTACAACTACAACAGGCATTTTTTTATCTATTAAAGCAATCGGTCCATGTTTCATCTCAGCAGCTGGATAGCCTTCTGCATGAATATATGAAATTTCTTTTAACTTTAATGCACCTTCCAAAGCAACAGGGAATTGGTATCCTCTACCTAAATATAAAAAATTAGAAGCATCAGAATATTCTTTTGCTATCTCATATATCTGATCAGATAAATTCAAAATATCTTTAATTAGATAAGGAGTATCTTTTAAATTTTTTAAATAGGATTTAGATTTTGTAATATTTTTTCTTTGAGCTAGCAAATTAGCAAATAAAATAAGTATAACGACCTGGGTTGTAAATGCTTTTGTAGATGCGACACCAATCTCAGGACCTGCATGCATATAAATTCCACAGTCTGTTTCTCTAGCAATCGTACTCCCAACCACATTTACTATTCCTAATGTTAAAGCATTTTTTTCTTTTGCTTTAGAAACAGCCGCTAAAGTATCTGCTGTTTCTCCAGATTGACTAATAGCAATCAATAGTGACTTTTCATCAATTGATTTATTTCTATATCTAAACTCTGATGCATATTCAACTTTTATTGGTTTGTGCAGAATATCTTCAAGTAAATAGCTTCCTATTTGTGCAGCATGCCATGAAGTACCGCAAGCGGTAATAAAGATATTATCTGATTCTAATATTCTATCAACATAATCAGCTATACCGCCTAGTTTTACATTGTTATCTAAATCTATTCTACCTCTAATTGCATCTTCTATTGCTTTTGGCTGCTCATAAATTTCTTTCAACATAAAATGCTTGAAAGTACCTTTTTCAATTTGATCTAAAGAATATTCAATTTCTTTAATATCCTTAATAATTTCTTGACCATGCTCAATATGAGTTACTTTATAAGCCTCTTTAGTTATTTCTGCGATCTCACCATCTTCTAAATAAAATATATTTCTAGTTTCATCGAGTATTGCTGAAGCATCAGAGGCCAAAAAATTTTCTTTATCACCAATCCCTATTAATAACGGACTTCCATTTTTAGCTGCAACTAATTTCTCAGGTTCATCTATACACATTACAACAATTCCATATGTTCCTTTTACTTCTTTCAATACAAGCTTGACAGTATTATAAAAATCTAATTTCTTTTTTTTATATATATAACTAATAAATTGAACTAAGACTTCTGTATCTGTATCACTTTTAAACTTCAATCCTTTTGAAATCAGATATTCTTTAATTGAATAGTGATTTTCAATAATTCCATTATGTATCAAGCTAAATTTATTATCTGAATCATTGTGAGGGTGAGCATTATCGACATTTGGTTCACCATGAGTAGCCCATCTTGTATGACCAATTCCTGAAGAATTTAAATGATTTTTTATCGTTGGAAGTTTTTCCAAATCTGTGATTTTACCTTTACACTTCGAAGTAAAAATATCATTATTTTCCATTGTGCTTAATCCCGCTGAATCATAACCCCTATACTCAAGTCTTTTCAGACCCTTTATAATGATATCCGAAGCTTTTTGATTACCAATGTATCCAACAATACCACACATAGATTATTCCCATTCTATAGTTCCAGGTGGTTTAGATGTTACGTCCATTACAACTCTATTAACACCTTTTACCTGGTTTACTATTTGATTTGAACATAATTTAATAATATCTGATGGTAAATCAAACCAATCAGCTGTCATCCCATCAACACTTGTTACCATCCTTAGACATATAACATTATCATAAGTCCTTTTATCACCCATTACACCAACAGTTTTAATAGGTAATAGTACACAAAAAGCCTGCCAAATCTTATCATAATAGTCTGATTCTTTTAAAATTTTAATAAAAATATCATCTGCGTTTTTAAGTATATCTAATCTCTCATTTGTTATACAACCCATTATTCTAATACCTAATCCAGGCCCAGGAAAAGGATGCCTTTTAATAAAATCTTCTGGAATACCTAATTCAGTTCCAATACTTCTAACTTCATCTTTAAATAATTCGTTTACAGGTTCAATTAATTTAAATTTCATTTCTTCTGGCAATCCACCAACATTATGGTGTGATTTAATTTTATCAGCAACTTTTCCATAGCCCCCAGATTCTATAATATCTGGATACAACGTACCTTGAGCTAGGAATTTCATATTTTTAAACTTAGAAGAGAAATTTTCAAATTCTTCAATAAACTTACTACCAATTATTTTTCTTTTTTTCTCAGGATCTTTAATATCCTCTAAGGCATTTAAAAATTCTTTCGATTTATTTAATAAAGTAACATCAAGATTTAAATAAGTATTATACATATGAATAACTTCTTCAGCTTCATTTTTTCTTAATAATCCATGATCAACAAATACACATTCAACTTGATTACCTAAGGCTTTTTTTAACAAACAAGCAACAACTGTAGAATCAACACCTCCACTTAAAGCACAAATCACATTATCATTTTTAACAATATTTTTTATACTTCTTATCTGTTCAGAAATAAATTCTTTCGCCGTCCAATTTGGAATAGATTCACAAATATTAAATAAAAAATTATGAATTATTTTTTTACCATTATTAGTATGCATTACTTCAGGATGAAATTGGACTCCATAAAATTTATCTAATGTGTTTTGAGCAGAAGAAATAATTTTATTTTCAGACTTACTGCTTATATCCCAATCTGGTGGTACTTTAGAGACCTTATCACCATGACTCATCCAAACAGTATTATTAGATTCAATATCTAAAAATAATTGAGATTCTAAAGTAAGTGAAATATTTGAACTACCATATTCTGCTTTATTAGAGCTAACTACATCTCCCCCAAAATGCTTAACTAGTAATTGGAAACCATAACATATACCAAGAATAGGAACATTGTAAGAAAATATATCTTCATTTAAAAATGGAGCATTTTTATCATATACACTAGATGGTCCACCAGATAAAACTATACCTTTTACATTATACTTTTTAATATCATTTAGCTTATAATCATAAGGTAAAATAATAGAATGAACTTCTAACTCTCGAACTTTTCTAGCAATTAATTGAGTGTATTGCGAACCATAGTCTAATATAATTATTGTATTTTTCATTTTTTAAAAAGAAAATCTATTAATAATGATAAAGATTTTTTTAAATCTTTTCTAAAAACTATTTTATCAATGAATCCTTTTTTTAATAAAAATTCTGAACGTTGGAAACCTTCAGGAAGATCTTGTCCAATTGTTTGTTTGATAACCCGCGGTCCTGCAAAACCAACCAAGGCTTTAGGTTCTGCTAAAATTATATCTCCCAACATCCCAATACTTGCAGAAATACCTCCTGTAGTTGGATCGGTTAAAACAGTTAAATAGAGACCTCCATTTTTTGAAAATTTAGCTAATTTTGTTGTTGTTTTTGCTAATTGCATTAAACTAATTGCACCTTCTTGCATTCTAGCTCCGCCAGATGCTGTAATAATAATTAGAGGTATTTTTTTTGAATCTGCTTTATCAATAGCTAAACCAATTTTATGGCCCACGACAGATCCCATACTACCACCAATAAACTCAAAATTCATAACAGCTACAACAACATCTGTTCCATTTAATTTTCCTGATACAGTTGTGACTGCGCTATTCTCACCTGTTTTTTCTCTATATTTTTTTAGTTGATCAGAATATTTTTTTTGAGCATTAAAATTTAGAGGATCTAAAGAAACTATTTTTTCTCCAAATTCTTTAAATTCACCATCATCAAGAATTAAATCTAAATATTTATATACATTAAGTCTGAAATGAAAATTACAATTATTACATACTGAATAATTATCTTCTAAGACTTTTTTGTATACCACCTCATTACAATTAGGACACTTAATCCAGCTTCCCTCTGTTGTATCCTTTTTATAAAAAGTCTTTATATTTTTTGATTTTCTTCTAAACCATTCAGTCATATTTAATTACTCTTTTGCATAAGATATATGGGATTTATTTCATTAATACTTTTATTTTTAAACTTATCATATTCTTTTTTGCCGATAATTCCAATTTTTTCTGAGGATGGAATCACCTCATTATAATTTACCTTTAAATCTTTAGGGAAACCATAACCAAAGACTTTATTGGTTTTAAAATTTTCTATTTTATCACACTTTAAATCACTCAATTTTCCATTTTTAATCATTGTATAAAATGCAAAATCTCTATGAGAGTAGATAGCAAGATAATAGCCATCAACATCAATACCTATTTTTAATGCTTCAAAATTATTTACAGGGATAATTGGTATGTTTAAGGCTTTTGCCAATCCTTTAGTAAATGAAGATCCTATTTTTAAACCTGTAAAAGAACCTGGACCAATATTTAATGCAATAAAATCTAACTTAACGATATTTTTCAAAAGTTTTTCTACAAAAATAGGCAAATATTCTGAATGATTTTTTGCACCCTCTTTCTTTAAAGTAGTATATTTACCGTTTTGAAATAGAGAAGCACTGCAAATATTCGTAGATGTATCAATAGCTAAATAATTCATTTCAATTCAATCTTTCTTTTATCTTCGCCACTATGTTCAAAATGAAACTCATAGTCAATATCAGGTATTAAATCGAGTATCAAATCTGCCCATTCAATTATTACAATTGAATTAGAATTAATCATTTCTTGAAAACCTAATTCATTCCATCTTATTATATTTTCTTCACGGTAAAAATCTACATGTACAACTTTAAATTTAGCATAATACTCATTTATTAAAGTAAATGTTGGTGATGTAACTTCATACTTATAATTTAAACCTTTTAATATCCCTTTAACAAAAGACGTTTTACCTGCTGCTAAATTTCCAATTAATGCGACTATATCACCGGGTTTTAAATTTTTTGAAAATTTTTCACCTAATTTATAAGTCTGCTTGGGACTTGAAGTTATTATATTTTTAAATTCATTCATTTTTATTTTTTAAATGTATTAATGGAACAAAAACCTCATCAAGACTTATACCTCCATGTTGGAAGCTATTTTTTAAAAGGTTGGAATATTTATGAAATTGATTAGCATAAACAAAATATTTATTATCACCAGAAATAATATACTCTGTATTAACATCAAAAGCAGGTAAACCATAGTCTTCAGGGTTTTTAATTTTTAAAACATCTTTATCTGAAAAATTCAAATTTCTTCCATATTTATATCTTACACCAAGTGATGCTGTACTATCTGCTTTAACTTTTACAGCTTTTGAAACCATCGTATTCCCATGATCAGAAGTAATTATAATATCAGCATTCCACTTTGATAGCTCTATTAAACAATCTTTTAGCCAAGAGTTTTTAAACCAATTATGAACAGCTAATCTATACGCTGATTCATTTGGAATTAATTCCTTTAAAATTTGTGACTCAGACCTTGAATGACCAAGTATATCGACAAAGTTTACTACAATACTTAAAATATCAACATTTTTATAATCATTTAATTTATTATATAATTTTTTTCCATCATTAACATTTATAATTTTTTCATAGTGGAAAGATTTATCTGTTTTATAATTAACTTTAAGTGCATTCTCGAATAATTCTTTTTCAAATTTATTATACTTTTCATCAATAAACATTTTTTTCCATAAATCAGGATTTTTAATTTTTATATCATTTGGTAACATTCCACTAAAAATAGCATTTCTTGCAAAAGGTGTTGCAGTAGGTAAAATAGACATATGCAAATCCTCATTTATATTAAATGAATCTTTTAGCAAAGGAGAAATCTGTAACCATTGATCAAATCTAAAACAATCAATTACAATAATTATTAATTGTTTTTTATTAAACGCAGGTTCAAAAATATTTTTAAAAAGATCATTTGATAATAAAGGTCTTGAATGCTTATTATCAATCCAGCTTTTATAATTATTAATAACGAAACTTGTGAAGTTTTTATTCAATATTTTTTTTTGATCGTTTAAAATTTCAATAAAACTTAGATTATTTGTTTCTTCAATTTTTAAGGACCAATTTGAAACGTCAATATAAATTTCTTTCCAATGATTATAATCAATTTTTTGAAAATCATAATTTTGAACTTTATTGACGTAATCTAAAAAATCTTTTATTAACTTATCGGTTTCTATTTTTGAATTTTCTAATATTTTTTTACAAGCCATTAAAATCTGACTTGGATTTACAGGTTTAGTTAAGTAGTAAGATATTTTCTCCGCAATGGCTTCTTCCATAAAATCTTCTTCTTCATTTTTTGTCACCATAATTACGGGTATATCAGGATAGTCATTTTTTATAATTTTTAATGTAGCAATACCATCAATACCTGGCATCATTTCATCAAGGAGAATTAAATCAACACTAGACTTTTTGCATAACTCTATAGCATCTTCTCCTGAATTTGCTTTTAAAATATTGTAACCTTTATCTGTAAGGTAGATAATATGAGACTCTAATAATTCAATTTCATCATC
>CBFHVR010000073.1:0-7335 GCA_965659495.1 uncultured bacterium | reverse complement strand
TAATTGTTTGTGTATCCCTAATTCTGTTTCCCTAATTGGTATATATTTGAGTAATTATGATAATGCTTGAATAAATTGAGGTAAATAAAAACCCCTCCAGATAGAAGGGGTTTTAAGTTGTGTTGTCGAGGTGGCAGGATTTGAACCTGCGACCCCCTGCTCCCAAAGCAGGAGCAATTTATGTATTACAAAAACCAATGGCATCTTTTAATAAGTATTTACTTTTCATAAAAAGTCCATCTCCTCGAGCTATCTCATTATTTTTAGAATCATATAAAATAGATTTCGCTTTAATCTTACCATCTTTTTTATCGATCACCTTACCTTTTGAAATAATTATACCACTGGAAACAGGTTTCGTTAAATATATATTAAAATTATATGTAAATAAAAAAACATCATCAATATAGGTATTTGAAGCGCCCCATGCAGCATCATCTAACATTTTAAAATAAATAGAACCATGCAAGCTATTAGCTGAATGATGAAAATTTTTAGATATTTTCATTTTAATTTCACATTGGCCTAAACTTAGTTTCATTTTTGGCTTAAAAAGTTGATTAATTGGAGCATTACTATAACCATTAATTATATTTTTAAAATGTTTTTTATTCATTAATAATTAATTTGAAAATAATTTGTGGGTTCCAAATTGATTTTTCTTAACCTTACTATTTGTATCTATATTATAAATAAGTACCTTTTCATATTCAAATATACAAAACAAAAAAGCCTCTATAAAAGAGGCTTTCTAATTTGTTGTCGAGGTGGCAGGATTCGAACCTGCGACCCCCTGCTCCCAAAGCAGGATGCTGTTAAATAAATACTTCCAAAATTACTTTTATCAGGCCAATAAATTGGTTATTGTAAATGCCAATGATAAGATGTATAAATTTGAGAATGAAGTACTGATATTAATAGAAATACTATTATTTTCATATATATAATTTAGTTATTGGTACTCTACTTCAACTATATCATTAATTTTAATTTTTATGTAAGGTAATGAAATTAATTTTGCTTTAATAATTTTATCTTTATCATTAATAATATTAAATAAATTTAAATCTCCATTTATTATTGGTAATGGAACAAAGTAATTAGCATTATTGAGGTCTGCAGTAGTTTTAAGAATAGAATTATAATTTCTATTTTTTATCGATATAATCTCTTGCTCTGTAAATAAACCAAAATTTCTTACTGTATACAAATAATCATTATCACAATCGCTCGAACTACTATTGATAGAACAATAATCAAGAAACTTTTTTATATCATTAAATCTCTCTTCTTCCCAGTTTAAACCTGAATAAAATCTATTTAAAGAAACATCAATAATTTCATTAAATTGATCAATATTTGGCAAGTCTTCAAAATCTATTAAAATATTATTTTCTTCATCTATTTCGATTATCTTTCCTTTAATAGATTTAGTTATTTTTTTATTTTTCTGTTCTACTACGTTTAGATTTATAATTTCATCTAAAAGGGTGTTAGCTAGTAATTTATAATTCATTTCCTCAGTTTTTGAAAAATTAACATCAAACGAAATTGAATCACTATTAATAAATTTAAAACCTAATTTTTCATATAAAAATGAACTATTATTTTTCTCATCAATAAGTTCATATATATTTATATACAATCCAAAATTTATATTTAAGTCTTTTATTATTTGCTTTGTTTTTTCTTTTTTATCAATAAATAAAGGATCTTCTAATATTCCAGGATTAGTAATTATATCAAATGCAGAAATTTGTGGATTAAATAATGAATTTGGCAGAGTGTCATTGAAATTTTTAAAATATTCTTTCTTTATATCATCAATTATAATTAATTGTTCATTTGGAGAATAATTTTTAGAGAATAAAGATTTTAAAGAATCATTCAAAATTAAAAGGCTATCTTGATTTAAAATATTAAGATGAATATTTTCAGAGGATACATTTTCAAGCATTTTTTTTGCCAAATAAAATCTGTTTTGACTACTTTCTAAATTAAATAACACCACTTCTTCTTTACCGATTTGGTCTATTTTATTACAAGACATCCCCATGAAAATTAAAATCGTGGTTAAAAAACTAATAATTATTAATTTGAAATATTTCATTTATTTTTAATAATTAAAACTTATTAAAACAATTTCTTTTATACAAAACAAAAAATCCCTTCACTAGTTTCCTAACGAAGGGATAATCTTATGTCGAGGTGGCAGGATTCGAACCTGCGACCCCCTGCTCCCAAAGCAGGATGGATTGGCTATTTAACTATTTTAGTTGATGATTATTATTTTTAAAATCAATTAAAAATAATTCAAGAATATATTTTATTCTTTCATGAGTATTTTTAAATATTTTATATGTATCTAATATATCAACCCATTCACAGTGAGTAATATTTTCTTTTAAAGATGGGATTAAAGGGGCATTCATATTTCCCTTATATCTAAACGAATACCAAGTAGTTTTTTTTAATTGAGACTTTCCATCAATTTTTTTAAAATAATAGGTTGGAACTAATTTTTTTATAGTTTTTAAATCTTTTTTTAGTATTCCTGTTTCCTCAAAAATTTCTTGCTTGGCTGTTTCAAGCTTGGATCTATTTAATCCAATTTTACCTTTTGGTAAATCCCACTTATCTTTTTTAATGATAAATAATATTTTGTTATCTGAAAATACTATGCCACCTGAAGTGTTAAGTGCATTATTAGAAATTTTTTTCATTATTAGCTACAAATTAGAGTTTATATTATATAAAATATCAAATTGTTCCTTTGTCAAGTTATCAAATTTAACGCCAGAAATTGAAATGTTATATTTTTTTATTTCTTTTGACCATTGTGATGATTTTAATTTAATTTTATTTTCATACTTTAAACTACTTAAAACATATCGCATTGCATTCAATCTTGCAATTTTTTTATTATTTCCATTTATAATAATCCATGGTGAATAATCTTTTGATGTTTTCTCAAACATTTTTTCTTTATAGAATGTGAATAGATCCCATTTTGCTGATACAATCAAATCATTTTCTGATAATTTCCAATATTTTAATTGACTATTTTCTCTTAACTTAAATCTTAATGATTGATTTTCTTTTTTTATTGATAAGTAAAACTTAATTATTTTTAATCCCTTATTTATTTGCTTCAATTCCCAATCACTAACCTTATTTAAAAAATTTTTATACTGTTTTTTACTACAATAATTCATTGTAGGTTGTATTAATGACCTTGAATAATACGATCTATCAAAAAATACAATTTCTCCTTTTTGCGGTAACAATTTTTCATATATCTTAAACCAATTTTTATTTTGATAATCTGTAGGAATTCCAAGTTCCACAATTCTAGTTTTTTTGGGGATTAAATACTCAACAAATCGCTTAATTGTTGCACCTTTACCAGCAGCATCTCTTCCTTCAAATATAACTGCTAATTTTTGATTATTTTTAATTATTGATTCTTGAAGTTTTAAAAGTTCAATTTGTAATATTTTTTTTTCTTTTAAATATTTAGAATTTGAAAGTGTTTTATTATATTCTTTATAATGAAAGTTAATCAATTTATTGCCTTAATTTCTTTTTTAGCCATATTTAAATATACAAAACAAAAAAACCTCTACAAAATAGGCTTTCTAATTTGTTGTCGAGGTGGCAGGATTCGAACCTGCGACCCCCTGCTCCCAAAGCAGGATGGATTGGCTATTTAACTATTTTAGTTTCAGCCCATACCTTTTTAGTAATATTAGAAAAATCATCAAAATTACCACTTTCAATCCAATTTATGATAGGATCAACAACATTATAATATGGCAATGAACTTTTAGAATCATTTTCAAGCCAATTAGATACTATAGAAGTTGTTATTTTATTAGTTGTACTTCCTAATCCCAAACTATCCAGTGCTTTAACATTAGATAATTGTTCAACTTGAGACATAAGTGGCTTGACCAATATTTTCTTATTCAAACTTAAACATTCACTTGTTAATTCAAACCCAGCATTGCATAAAACCCCATTACAAGTTTCTAAATCTTTTACGAAACCACTTCTAGATGAGGGTTTCCATATAATATTATCTCTTACTATCTTTTCATTTGTATGTCCATATACATAGAAAATTTTATCACTTATCTTTTTTAAAACACTATCCACTAGATTAGGATCTTCCCAAGGAAGATAAACCAATACGAAATCCTCATCAGTGACTTTTTCATTTAATGATGGAATTAAAGGAGGTAATATATTTTGTCCAAAATGGTGCCAATGTAATCCAATTGGTATATCAACAGGTGCAAACCAATTCATTATTTTTTTGTCTAAAAAAAACCCATTTGGCATTGGAATATTATAGAGAAATGAATACAGGTGACCTATACCTATTGATAAAACCCCATTTTTTTTAGCTCCCCATGCTGAAATTGGTTCATAATCAGTTATTACTACATCATATGATTTAAAATCAATAGATTTAAGATCCATCCAAAATTGTTTTAGTTTTAGTTTTTTTACAGTTTTCCATTTGCTTACTCTTCCATTTGTTATTTCGAATGTTAAACCAGACTTCGTAGTGAATGGACTAAAGCATTCCATACCCCAATAATCTTCTTTTTTTCGACCAGATAAAAGTATATCAACGTTAAAGCCTTTTTTTCTTAATAGAGGAGCTAATAATCGAGAACGGGTTATATGTCCATTGCCAGTGCCTTGTATACCATATAAAATATTCAAATAATTAACCTAAAACATATTATAAAGTTAATGTAACCAATAATTGCCCCTGCCAATATATCAGATGGATAATGGACTCCTAAATGTATTCTAGATAAACCGACAAGTATTGCCCAAAATAAAAAAATTGGAAAAAATGAAATTGGGAAAAAATAGTAAACCAATAAGGTTAATACCGTTGCACTACCTGTATGGCCAGATGGAAAACTAAATTCATCGAATGGTATATGCTTACTATTTAACCCTTTAATTTTTATAAAAGGCCTCTGACGCTTTAGAGTTTTTTTTAGTGATAAATAAATGACTTTATCTAAAGCTAATGAAAATAAGGCTACTGTCATAAATTGATTTGAATTATCGGAAATGAAATGACCAAAGAGTATTGTTATAAAAAGTAAATAACCATCGCCCATAATAGATATATTTCTTAATAATATTGTCCAAAAGCTATTTATAAAGTTATTATGAATTATTAAAAAAAACTTTTCATCTTTATATTGAGCCCACTTTAAGAATTGATACATAATAATTACACCTATTTTATTATTATATATTTCAAAAGTAATTTTAGAATATTGTAAGATATTTATTAGAATACAATTATAATAATTATTTAATTTTTCTTAAATGTTATAAAGATAATAATTCAGAAGTGAACTTTTTATATGTAATATTTATATATGAAAATATCTAACAAAACTTATGATATAATAAAATCAATAAAAAATAAGTTGGGATTTTGCAAATTAGCGCTAATAGATCCTGATTTAAAAAATGATTTAAAATTAAATAAGATATTAATGAAAATCAATTCTTCCGATTTTCATGCTATACTAATTGGTGGAAGTAACATCATTGATGATAAATATGAAGAAAGAATTAAATATATAAAAGATAATACTGATTTACCTTTAATTGTATTTCCAGGATCATCAATACAGATAACAAAACAAATTGATACAATACTCTATCTTAATTTAATAAGTGGAAGAAATCCAAAATTTTTAATCGAAGAGCAAGTAAAAGGGTCTCTTGACATTTATAATTATAATATCACTCCAATTCCTACTGCTTATATATTACTCGATGGTAAAAACCCCTCATCTGTTTTTAAATATAGCAATACTAAACCATTATCAATGGGCAATAAAGATAAGATTTTAAAACATGCACTTGCAGGACAATACTTAGGCAATGAGCTAATTTACTTTGATAATGGCAGTGGAGCAAAAAATAAAATTGATATTAAACTTTTAGAATATTTAAAAAAATATATTAGTATCCCAATTATTATTGGTGGCGGTCTGGAAACAAACAAGGATATTGAAGAAGTTATTGATGCTGGTGCTTCTTATGTAGTTCTAGGGACGTACTTTGAAAAATATAATTGATATAGTAAAATCTTATCAGTTTAATTTATTTTATTGGTAAATTAGCACCCATGAAAAAAATAATTATTTAATTAAAAATAATAAAAAGTACTCCATATATTGCAACAAGCATAGCAAAAATTCTAGTTTTTTAAATTGTTAACATTTTTTTCAAAAATATATTTAGAATGGGTGTGCATGATATTACATATGCATACCCCCTCCAATTTTAAGGGTATAGGGTACTAACTTAGTTGAAAAGGATTGTATCCCTAATTCTGTTTCCCTAATTGGTATATATTTGAATAATTATGATAATGCTTGAATAACTTGAGGTAAATAAAAACCCCTCCAAATAGAAGGGGTTTTAAGTTGTGTTGTCGAGGTGGCAGGATTCGAACCTGCGACCCCCTGCTCCCAAAGCAGGATGGATTAGTTATTAGTAATTATTAATTAGATCTTTTTTCAAAGTTTTCATTTCTTTTTGAATCAATTCTTTTCACAATTAAAAAAATAATAATAAAAATACTTATTATTATTAAAAATCCCTCAATTATCATTTCAACTTTACTGCAGTTCCATAAGCAAGTATTTCAGCAGCACCCTGTGTTACCATTGAAGTAGCTAACCTTACACCTACGACGGCATCTGCACCTAACGTATTTGCATCGTCAATCATTCTTTGTATAGCCTCTTCTCTCGAATCAGCTTGAAGTTTAGTATATTCATGAATTTCTCCACCAACAATATTTTTAAAACCAGCAAAAATATCCCTCCCAATATTTTTTGCTCTAACTGTACTTCCTCTAGCAATACCAAGATTTTCAGAAATTTCTTGATTTGGAATCTGATCTAGTGTTGATATAATCATTAAAAAACCTCCTTTTGATAATAACTTTTAAATTTACTAACAAAAAAGCCTCTATAAAAGAGGCTTTCTAATCTATTGTCGAGGTGGCAGGATTCGAACCTGCGACCCCCTGCTCCCAAAGCAGGATGCTGTTAGTTAATAATAATATTTACAAGTGCTACAATATCTACAACATTAACAATGTTATCTTGATTCAAATCAGCTACAGGATTATATTCTTCACCATTTAATATAAGATTAACAAGAGCAACTATATCAACTACATTTATAATACCATCACCATTTAAATCACCTAAAAGAGTATCATTAGTAGTGATATTATAACTTAATTCTTTTAGAGCATAGTCATGATGAACGGGC
>CBFHVR010000072.1:0-29080 GCA_965659495.1 uncultured bacterium | reverse complement strand
TCAGCTTATGCTGATCAGTGTGGAGAGTGTGATGATGATCCTACAAACGATTGTCTGCAAGATTGTACAGGAGAATATGGTGGTGATGCTGTTCTTGATGAATGTGGTGTTTGTGAAGGAACAGGTATCCCAGATGGATTCTGTGATTGTAGCGGCCAAACTTTAGATTGTGCAGGAGAATGTGGCGGTGCTTCATATACGGATGAATGTGGCAGCTGTGTCGCAGAAGCAGATGAAACTTGTGTTCAAGATTGTGCAGGTGTATGGGCTGGAACTTCTGTAGAAGATGAATGTGGTGTATGTGATGGTGATAATTCAACATGTTCAGATTGCGCTGGAACACCAAATGGTTCAGCTTATATTGATCCATGTGGAGGTTGTGTAACTGAAACAGATGAAACGTGTGTTCAGGATTGTGCTGGTGTATGGGATGGAAATGCCTCTGTAGATGAGTGTGGTGTTTGTGAAGGTGATAATTCAACATGTTCTGATTGTGCTGGAACACCAAACGGTTCAGCTAGTGTGGATCAATGTGGAGTATGTTCAGGTGGAGATTCAGGTGTTGAACCATGTACGCAAGATTGTTCTGGTGAATGGGGCGGAGTGGCTGTCGAAGATGTTTGTGGAATATGTGATGGTCCTGGTGATGTATATGAATGTGGCTGTGCAGATATTGCACCTGGAGCATGTGATTGTGATGGAAATGTAAATGATTGTTCAGGTAACTGTGGTGGTTCGGCAAGTTTTGATGAATGTGGAGTATGTGATGGTGATGGTTCTACATGCACCGCTGTAACAGAACCTCCTGCATGGGATTGTGATAATGATGGTGTATTAGATGATCTTAATAACTATCAAAATTCAGCTTCTGTTACATCTCAGGTTTATTATAATGGTGTTGAAATGGGTTCTTCAACTGATTTACTTGCAGCATTTGTTGGTAATCAATTAAGAGGAGTTGCAGTACCTCAAGAAATCCCAGATGCACTAGGTGGTGGTTATGCATTTTTGATGCTAATCTATAGCAACCAAGCAGCTGGTGAAACAGTTAGCTTTAAATTTTATGATTCTGAAACTCAGTTTGTGTATAACATTGCTGAGACTGTTGATTATGTTGCTGATTTAACATTAGGAAATGTGGTCAATCCTCAAATTTTGAATGTCTCATCCATTTCAGATGAAACATTCCTTGCTTGTGGTGAAGAATGTGATGATTCTGATGGTGATGCTGTCTGTGATGATGTGGATACATGTCCAGGAGGTGATGATAATATTGATACGGATAATGATGGAATAGCTGATTTCTGTGATGATTGTAATGAAATAGATTTTGATAATGATGGTAATGCTGATACTTATTGTGATGCAGATGGTAATAGTATATGTTTTGATGATATAGATTCTGATGGACTGTGTGATATTATTGATTTGTGTGATAATGATCCAGAAAATGATATTGATGGTGATGGTATTTGTGGTGATGTTGATACATGTCCAAATGACGCTGATAATGATGCTGATAGTGACGGTGTCTGTGGAGATATAGATGTATGTCCTGGTGGTGATGATAATTTGGATTCAGATAGTGATGGAACAGCTGATTTATGTGACCCATGTCCAAATGATAGTGATAATGATTTAGATGAAGATGGATTATGTGCTGATGTTGATATATGTCCAAATGACTCTGAAAATGATTCGGATAATGATGGTGTCTGTGGTGATGTTGATGCTTGTCCAGGATTTGATGATAATTTAGATTCTGATCTTGATGGGATAGCTGATGGATGTGATGTATGTCCAAATGATGCTGATAATGATTTAGATCAAGATACTCTTTGTGCAGATGTAGATGATGATGATGATGGAGATGGTTCTCCAGATTTCTTAGATACAGATGATTCAAATCCATTTATTTGTTTAGATTCAGATTTGGATGGATGTGATGATTGTATTAGTGGTTCTTTTGATGCAGCTAATGATGGATTAGATTCAGATTTAGATGGATTATGTGATTTAGGTGATACATGTCCAAATGATGCTGATAATGATGCTGATAATGATGGTATATGTGCTGATCAGGAAATAGAAGGTTGTACTGATGATTTAGCAACTAATTATAATAGCTTTGCAACTGATGATGATGGATCGTGTGAATTTGAACCGACAGTTGTAGAAGATGAAGCATTAGAAAGTTATGATTCATCTGTTGATATTGATCTGCCTCCGGTAGAATTATCTGAAGTTAATGTTAATATAGATATACCTTCAGGTGCTTTAGATGTACCTGAAGGAACAGATGTCACACTGGAAGTTTCAGAAGCATCTGAGGAAGAACTTGAAAATATTATTGAAAGTTCATCTTCTTCAGCTGATGTAGATGTCTATCAAGGAGTTACTTTTGAAGCAACAGATGCTGATGGAAATCAAATTGAATTAACGGAAGGTTCAACTCTAGATGTCGAGCTAACATTTACTCCATCAAGAGCAGTTTATGATATTGGTTATATAACTGCTAATGGTGAAATTGTTGCTTTAGGTGCATCTTGTGCAGATAATGGTGATGGTTCATTTACTTGTGCTGGGGATGGTCCAGGTTTTGGATCATATGTTGTTTATTCATATAATAATGAGACAGTATTAGGGTGTACAGATACTAGTGCTTGTAATTATAATCCATTAGCTGATTTAAATGATGGCTCATGTCTTCAAGATGATTGCGCAGGTGAATGTGGTGGTCCTGCAACAGAGGATTGCGCAGGTGAATGTGGTGGATCAGCTGTAGAAGATTGTGCCGGTGTTTGTGGCGGCGATTCTGTTATTGGTGGTTGTGATAATGTTTGTGGTTCAACTTCAGTTGAAGATTGCGCTGGTGTTTGTGGTGGTGATGCATACATAGATGATTGTGGTGTTTGTGATGGTATGAATGCAAGCCAAGATTGCGCAGGTGTTTGTGATGGAACAGCTACAGAAGATTGTGCGGGTGTTTGTAACGGAGATGCAGCAGAAGATTGTGCGGGTGTTTGTGAGGGTACTTCAGAATATGATGACTATGGTATATGTGGTGGAACAAATGAATGCTTATCTAGTTCTCCAATACCACAAAATACATTTACATTATTAAGTAATGGACAAGTCCTTTATCACTCAACAAATGATATGGTAGGTTTCCAATTTGATATTGATTGGTGTGGTGATACAAACTTATGTCCTTCAAGTTCTGATGATAATGGTATTAATTCTGCATCAGGTGGTAATGCAGAAAATTGGACAATACAGTTTAGCAATGGGACAGACTCATCACAAATTCTAGGTTTCTTTGTAGATGATCAATTAATGGATTATACTATATCAGCTGGCTGTGGTGTGCTTACTGTGCTAGATTTTAGTGGTAATGTACATGGCGTATCCGATGGCGATTGGTCAGGTCCAGGCGCAGTACCTCTTAATTTAACTTTTGATGAATGTGATGGATGTGAAAATCAGCTTGGTGCTGAATATCCTGATATGTTTGTACTAAGCCAAAACTATCCAAATCCTTTCAATCCGACAACAAGTATTGAATTTACAACTTTTGAAAATTCATTTGTTAGATTGGTAGTATTTGATATTAATGGTAGACATGTTAAGACTTTAGTATCGAATTATTTAACTGAAGGTTCTCATTTAATTAAATGGGATGCTAAAAATAGTTTTGGTCAAGAGATGCCATCTGGTATCTATATCTATCAATTGTCTACAAGTAATATGATTTCGTCAAAAAGAATGACTCTATTAAGATAAAAATTATAAAAGGCTGCATATAATTATATGCAGCCTTTTTTTTATATGTTATTTTTTATATTAGTTTCAATTTTACTTCCCAATAATTTTAAATATGAAAATGATGATTGGTTTGTGCTTTCTAATCCTCAATCCATCAATTCAATTACTTCAACAAATGATGAAATAATATTTTGTGCCGATAATGGAATATTTACATATAATACAATAACCTCAAGTTTTAATTATGATGAAGAATATTTACGTGAATTTGAAGATTCAAAATCAGTTATCGTACATTATGATGAATATAGAGATTATTTATGGTATTTGAGTGATAAAGGCTTGAATTATAAACCTAGAATTAGTTCATTTTGGAGCAAAATTAATTTTTATGAATTAAATTTATCCTCATATAGGAATATCATAAATATTGGTTCAGACTATAATTATGTGTACATAGATTTAGGAAATAACTATATAATCTTAAATCCTATTACTGGCAAAATTATTGAAGAACAAGATTTAGTGATTAATATTAAAAATATTAATTGGTCCAGCTCATCGGGTTACGATAATAATACTTTGGATCTTACAATTTATAACTCTTTTGATAATATTTCTGTAATATCAAATAATTTAATTAATAGCAATGGAATAAATATAAATATCACTGCAATTTTTAAAGATAAGTATCATGATTTATGGTTAGGGACTGATAGAGGTGAAATATTTTATTGCGATTCTAAAATGAATAGTATTAATAAAATCAAATCAATTCCATTAATGACTGATATTAATATATCATATTTTGATCAAAATGCAAATTGGTGGTTTAGTTCTAATGATAATGTTATAATAAATGAAAAAATATCAATTGGAGAAGAGTTGATATTTTTTTCTAGATGGATTGAACAAGATAATGAATGGTTAAACTATACGAATAGAAATTTTAAACATATTTATTCTAGGGATATTACTTCTTTTGTAAGAGTTGATAACTGGCTTTATATTGGAACGTCAAAAGGGTTAATTGCCTATGAATTAAATACAAATAAATCGATATTGTTTGATTTAAGTAAAGGTCTATTATCAAATAAGATTAATGAAGTTATTTATTTTAATAACAATATATATATTGCTACAAATAATGGATTAAATATTTTATCAACATTTGGCAATGTTTTATTGAATTTAGATATATTAAATTATTTTAATAATTCTATTATTTACGATTTAAATTTAAGTAAGGAAAGATTTCTTATTTCTTCTGAAATTGGGTTGTTTGAATATTTATTCAAAAAAAATGAAATAAGCCAATTAACAGAAAAAAAATATTTAAATGCTTTTATCGATAAAAATAAAGATTTTATACTATCAAAAAGAAATAAAGTAATTAGGATAAATAGTAGTAGTAGTGAAGTATTAATAAATTTAAATCAAATAAAAGATATATGTTATTGTAATAATTATTTATGGATTAATAGCATAAATAAGGCTGTATTGCTAAATTTATATAACAATAAATCTACTATTTATAACCAGTCAGATGGAATCATAGGTAATAATATTAATCATATTGATTGTGATGATTCGTGGGTATGGTTTTCAACAAATAAAGGAGTTTCAATGTATAATTGGAGTAAGTATCATAATAATGAAAAATAAATTATTAATATTTTTTTTATGGCTATTTTCATGTTCAGCAAATAGAATGGATTTTGAACAACCAAAGTTTAATTTTATAAAAGTTGATATAATTAGTATATCTAATGTAGAAGATAAAATTAATTCTCAATTAATTATTACTATACCTAATAATAAAATGGTTTTTTATAAGCATTCTAAAGGCTTTAAATCTAATTTGTCTTTTAATATTATTGTAAATGATAGTAATAATAATATTGTCCTCAATCAAGTATGGGATGAAATAGTTTCAGAAGATTTCTTTGAAGATACAAAATCAAATGCGAAATTAGTCATAAATAAAAATTTATTATTATATGAAGGCGATTATTTCTTGAATTTATTTATCAATGATTATAGTAACCATCTTTCCTGGTATAAAAAAATTAACTTTAAAGTTGATAAAAAATTAAGTTTTCCTGAACTTACAATATATCAAAAAGTAAATAACCAATATAAATATATTATGAATGAACAGATTCTTGATCTAGATACTATTTGGATTAATACTTTAGTTGATAATGATTTTAAATTAGAATATAAATATTACAATATAACACTAGATACTTCATTTCTTATATATGAAGATTTGATTGTTAGTAATAAAAGCTCAAACTATATCCCTATAGAAGTAGCAGATGACTTCTTTAATAGATTAGAATTAAATATGTTTATAAATGATAGTACAAAGAAGAAAGTAATTAATTTTAACAGAGAATCTGATTTACAATTTGATTACGATATAATGATTGGCCCTATGGAGTATATACTAGAGAATAGTGAGTTTAGCTTATATAGAAAATATAGCGCACTAAATGATAGCAGCAAAATTGAATTCTTAGTGAATTACTGGGATACTAAGGATGATAAAAAAAATGATTTATTAGAAGAGTTTTATAGAAGAATTTTATATGTAAATAAAAATTTTGGATATAGTTCTGCATCTGGATGGGAGAGTGATAGAGGAAAAATTCATATCATTTATGGAAAACCAATTGATATTAAAAAACAATTTGATATTAATGGAGATTATGAAATTTGGATATACAAAAATAATTTACAATTTGTTTTCATAAATAGGTACGGTATCTATGAATTATTTAATGATAATTATTAAATCTATATTTATATGAATAAATTTTCATATTCAAGAATTAATACTTACAATCAATGTCCTCAAAAATATAAAATTCAATATATAGATAAAATATATTCTTCTAAAAATAGTTTAGAAGCTTTTATGGGCAAAAGTGTTCACGATGTTTTAGAAAGACTTTATTCTAAGAAAAATTTAAAAAATCAATTTATTTCATTTGATTATTTAATTGAAATGTATTGCGAGTATTGGCAAAAAAAATGGGATAATGATATTATTTTTGCAAGATATAAGTACAACCAAATAAAAAACGATAAAAGTATAGTATTTAATAGTAATTCAATAGAAAAAACATACTACAATAAAATATTTAATGAAGGTAAAAAATGTTTATCTAATTACTATAAAAAATTTAATGATTCTGGATATTTTAAGCAAAATGTATTGCATGTTGAATATAAGTTTAATATTAAAATTGGTAAATACACGTTTATCGGATTTATTGATAGGATAGATCAAGTCAAAGATGGTATTATTCATGTAATTGATTATAAAACAAGTTCAAAACCTCATACTCAATCTAAATTAAAAAAAGATTTACAGTTATATATTTATGAAATGGCTATTAGGAAAAGTAAAGAATTCCAAGGTTTGGAGGGTGTCGATCTTAGTTTGTTTTTCTTAAAATCTAGTACATACTTGTCTTGTAAGCATAATAAAGAAGAACTTTCAAACTTAGAAAATAAGATATTAAATAATATTGAATTAATAAGTAAAGACAAAGATTTTAATGGTAAAGAAAGTATTCTTTGTGATTGGTGTTTTTTCTGGAATCAATGTGATTATAAATCAACTGATAATCCTTCAACTAACTTAAATAGAAATGAATTTTTTAATAAAAACTCCTAAAAGTAAGATTGATTTTGAATCATATTATTATTTAAGATGGAATATTCTTAGAAAACCATATGGTGAAAAATTAGGTTCGGAAAAAGACTCTAAAGAGTTAGATAGTTATCATATAATGGCTTGCAGTTTGGATAATACAGTAATTGGAGTTGGTAGAATTCATAAAGATTGTAATAAAAAAGCTCAAATTAGATATATGGCAGTTAAAGAAGAATTTAGAAGGATTAAAGTTGGGAAATTAATGCTTAAGGAATTAGAGAATTACGCTTTTAATATGTCTTTAGAAAGTATATATTTAAATTCTAGAGAATCTGCTGTGGAATTTTATATTAAAAATGGATATAAAATTATAGAGAAATCACATTTATTATTTGGTAATTTACAGCATTGGCTAATGGAAAAAAATATCAAAAAATAGTTATATGAGTAGCCCTTATTTAAAATTCGCATACCATACATTCGGTTGTAAAGTTAACTTTGCTGATTCTTGCTTAATTTCTAGGGAACTTATAAAAGAAGGTTTGTCACAGGTTAATATAAATGATCAAGCAGATATTTATATATTAAATACATGTTCTGTAACAGAAAATGCAGATAAAAAAGCTCAAAAATTTATTAAAAAACTTAATTTTAAATACCCACAGTCTAAAATTATTGTCACTGGATGTTATGCTCAGTTAAAACCTAAAGAAATAAGTGAGATTAAAGGAGTATCAAAAGTAATAGGTATAAATGATAAATTTAATTTTAAAGAATATTATAATCTCATTAATGATAATAGTATTACAAAGAAAATAGATACTAATAAATTTCAAATTTCTTATTCTCTAAGTGAAAGAGTAAGAGCTTTTATTAAAATCCAAGATGGTTGTGACTATATTTGTTCTTATTGTACTATCCCTAAAGCAAGAGGTAAAAGTAGAAGTGGAAAAATTATTGAAATTATTAATGTTATAGAAGAGTTAGTAAATAATGGAACCAAAGAAATTATAATGAGTGGAATTAATATTGGAGATTTTGGTAAGGGTAATAATGAAAGTCTATTAGACTTGTTAAAAGCTATAGAACTAATTGAAGGTTTACAAAGATATAGAATTTCTTCTATAGAACCTAATTTACTTAATGATAATATTATATATTTTTTATCTAAGTCAAAAAAAGCACTCCCTCATTTACATATTCCTCTGCAATCAGGAAGTGATAAAGTTTTAAAAAATATGAGGAGGAGATATAGTGTTTCATATTATAAAAAACTAATTGATAAATTAAATAAAATAATACCTAATGTCTGTATTGGTGTTGATGTTATAGTAGGATATCCAACTGAACAAGAAGAAAACTTCCTAGAAACATATAATTTGCTTAGTGAATTGGATATTAGTTATTTACATGTTTTTAGTTATTCAGACAGGAGTGATACTTATGCTGATGGATTAGTAAATAAGGTTTCAAATGAAGATAAAAAATATAGAAGAAAATTATTGCAGCAACTATCTAGAAGTAAGTTTTCATCATATATAAATAAAAATTTAAATAGCTCTAAAAGAGTTCTATTCGAGAATTATAATAATGGAGTATTAGATGGTTTAACTGAAAACTATATAAGGGTATATAGCCGTGGAGATAAAACACTTATAAATCAAATTAAAGAAGTAAATTTGATAAAATATAAGAATGATGATGTTGCTGGAGAGTTAATTGTCCAATAAATTTTCTCAAATAGCAATTGCAGGTAATATTGGAGCTGGAAAAACTACATTAACTCAAAAGCTTTCAGAAGATTTGAAAATTAATCCAATATTTGAGTCTGTAGATGATAACCCTTATTTAGAACTGTTTTATGATGATATGAGTAGGTGGAGCTTTAATCTGCAAATATTTTTTTTACATAAAAGGTTCTCAAATCAATTAGAGTTAATTAATTCAAGACAAAGTTTTGTACAAGACCGTTCAATATATGAAGATAAAGAAATATTTGCTAAGAATTTAAATGATATGAAATCAATGTCAGATATTGATTGGGATACTTACTGTAATTTATTTAATGATATGATTCAATTTATTGATCAACCAGATTTAATTATATATTTGAAGGCAAGTACTCCTACATTAATATCTAGAATAAAAAATAGAAAAAGAGATTTTGAATCTGATATATCTCCAGAATATATTCATAGTTTAAATATTTATTATGATAAGTGGATATCAAGAATTAATCAAAATAAAGTACTTGTTGTTAATACAGATAATTTTAATATTTTTAAAGATCACGATAAATATTTAGATATAAAAAATTCAATTTTAAAGAAAGTTCCAAATCTATGTCGATAAATATGGCAGTTTTTGCATCTGGTTCTGGGTCAAACTTCATTAATTTATTTAACAAAACTACTAATAGTAAATTAAATGGAAAGATAGTCTTATTAGTTTCTAATAATCCAAATTCTGGAGCAGTAAAATTTGCAAAAAATAGCGATATTAGTGTTAAAATTATAAATAAGTTTAGATATAAAAATAAAACTACAATTAATAAAGAGTATAAATCTTCTTTAAAAGAAAATAAAATTGATTTAATTTTATTAGCAGGATTTATGAAAAAAATTCCAGTTGATTTAATAAAAATATACAGAAATAAAATTTTAAATATTCATCCCTCTTTATTGCCTAAATATGGTGGAAAAGGATTTTTTGGAATGAATGTTCATAATGCCGTTTTTAATTCTAATGAAAAATTTTCTGGAGCGACTGTTCATTATGTAAATAAAGATTATGATAGAGGGCCCATTTTAATTCAAAAAAAAGTAGAGATTCAAAGTTGTAAAGGTCCAAATGAAATTGCAAAAAAAGTTTTAAAAATTGAGCACGAAATTTTTCCAAAAGCTGTACAAATTTTTTTAAATAAAACGTAAATAATAATGAATAAAATTAAAAGAGCAATAATTAGTGTCTGGGACAAAACAGGCATAGTTGATTTAGCAAATTTTTTAGTATCACATAATATTGAAATTATTTCAACAGGTGGAACTAAAAAAGAACTAGAAAAAGCAGGTGTTCCTGTTTTATCTGTATCTTCATTAACAAATCAACAAGAAATTATGGATGGGAGAGTAAAAACAATTCATCCAAATTTATTTGGAGGAATTTTAGCTGACAGATCTAATGATAAGCATATTCATGACTTAAATTTAATAGAATCAAAACTAATCGATTTAGTAATCATAAATTTATATCCTTTTGTTAAAGAGGCGGTAGATAAAAAATTAAAATTAGAAAAATCTATAGAGTTTATTGATATTGGTGGTCCATCAATGCTACGCGCTGCAGCTAAAAATTATAAAAATGTTATACCTGTGTGTGATATTAATCAATATGAAATTTTTATGAATGACTATGAAATAAATAATGGTTTTTTCTCAGATGAAAAAAGAGTTTTCTATGCTAAATCTGTATTTGCATTATCCATGAAGTATGATTGTGAAATTAATGAATATTTTATTAATTATAATCAATCAAATAGTAAAAATATTTTACCAAGCAGTTATTCAATTAATTTAAAAAAAGAAACAGATTTAAGATATGGAGAAAACCCTCATCAAAAATCAGCTTATTATGTTGATGATAATCAAAAAAAAATATGGATAAAAATTCAAGGAAAACAACTATCCTATAATAATTATTTAGATATGGAATCAGCGAGTAATATAGTTTATGGTTTTAATAATATTTCTTGCGTTATAATTAAACATTCTAATCCATGTGGTTTTGGATTTGGTGAAAATAATTTGACAGCCTATAATAATGCAGTAAGTACTGATCCGGTCAGTTACTTTGGAGGTATTGTTGCATTTAATTCCGAAGTTGGTTCTCAAGAAGCATGCAAAATGATGGAAGTTTTTCTTGAGTGTATTATAGCTCCTTCTTTTACTGAAGAAGCAATTGAAATATTTTCTAAGAAAAAAAATCTAAGAATTATTGAATTAGATAAAAATAATATTTATAATAATGAAAATAATTTTGTGATTAAATCAGTTTTTAATGGCTATTTATTTCAGGATAAAGATAAAATGATTGAAAAAGATTTTAAAGTTGTAACCAATAGAAAGCCAAATGAAAAACAAATGAAAGCATTATTATTAGGTTGGGAAATAGTCAAATATGTTAAATCTAATGCAATCGTTATCAATAACTCTAAAAAACTATTAGGAGTTGGTGCTGGTCAAATGTCAAGAGTGGATTCTGTTAAAATTGCTATTAGAAAGTCTAAAGAAAATGGATTAAATTTAGTAAATTCAACTATGGCTTCAGATGCTTTTTTTCCTTTTTCTGACTCTTTAGAACTTGCTTTAAAAGAAGGAATTGAAGGAATTATACAGCCAGGTGGATCAATAAAAGATAATGAAGTAATAGATTTCGCAAATGATAATAATCTTTTTATGGTATTTACAGGTGAAAGACATTTTTTACATTAATATTTTGGGCTAACTATGATAAATAATTTTAAAAACTTTTTTTCTGGAATTTTTTCTGGTGATATTGCAATAGATTTAGGAACTGCTAACACAATTATTTGGATCAAAGGTGAAGGTATCGTTTTAAATGAACCTTCTGTAGTTGCTCGTAATATTGTGGATGATAAAATCATTGCAGTAGGTGAAGAAGCTAAGCAAATGCTTGGCAGAACAAATCCAAAAATTGAAACCATTAGACCATTAAAAGATGGGGTCATAGCTGATTATAAAATGACAGATGCTATGATTCAAGGTTTTATGAGAAAGATTTCAAGAAGTAGAATTTCACGACCTAGAATAGTCATTTGTATTCCTTCTGGTGTTACAGATGTTGAACAGCGCTCAGTAAGAGAGTCTGCTGAACATGCAAATGCTAGTGAAGTTCATTTAATAGAAGAACCAATGGCTGCAGCTATAGGTATTGGTCTTGATGTAAGCAAACCAGTTGGAAATATGATTGTCGATATCGGTGGAGGCACAACTGAAATAGCAGTTATTTCATTAAATGGAATTGGAGCAATGGAGACTATTAAAGTAGCAGGAGATAAACAAACTTTAGCAATAGTTGGATGGTTTAAATCTCAACATAAATTAGAAATTGGTGAACGTACGGCTGAAGATATTAAATGTAATGCTGGAACTGCGGTGAGAACAAAAGGAGAACAAATTTCTGTAAAAGGGAGAGATCTAATTACAGGAATTCCTAAAACTATTGAAATATCTTCTGATGAAATAAGACAAGCCCTTGCAGAAACAGTTTTCCAAATTACAACTGCAATTAAGAAAGCATTAGATAAAACTCCTCCTGAACATGCTTCAGATATTATTGATTATGGGATTGTATTAACAGGAGGCGGAGCATTATTAAAAGATTTAGATATTCATATTAAAAATAAAACAGGTTTACCTGTTCATATTGCAGAAGACCCTTTATTTTCTGTTGTTAAAGGGACAGGAATGGTCCTAGAAAATATAAAAAAATATTCTGAAGTTCTCATAAATCCTTAGATGAGTTATCCCAATACATTTTTCATAAATAAACGATTAGTAACTCTCCTTATATTTTTATTTTTTTCACTTCTTCTTTTTTTTACTAACAAATCTAAATTTGTTCAAAAGGTTGAAGAAGATATAATTGATTTAGTAGCTTTTATATCTTATCCTAAAGTATGGTACGAAAATATTTTATATGTTAAGATCAATAATGACTTGCTTACACAAAATATTACACAATTGAAGTTATTAAATTCAAAATTAACTAATTATCAAATTGAAAATATCAAATTAAGAGAAATGCTAGATTTCAAAGAAACTTATCCTATGTTAAGCTTGCTTCCCGCTAACAAGGTTAATGATAATTTTACTTCTATTTATTCAATTATAGTTAACGTTGGAATAAATGATGGTATTAATAAAAATCAACCAGTTATTGATATGAATGGCCTTGTAGGTAAAACAATAAAAGTAGGTGAGAATGCTTCAAAAGTCCAATTAATTACTGATAAAAATTTTGCTATTTCAGTAAAAGTGGGAAATGAAATGTCACTAGCTATATTCAAACCTACTTTTGGTAGGTATGGATATTTAGAAGGAGTATTAAAGACATTAGTTTTAAATGAAGGTGAAATTATTTATACCTCTGGTATATCGGAAATTTACCCTTCTGATTTACCTGTTGCAAAAGTAGTTTCATTTACTAAAGATCAAGACAAATTAACCCAAAATGTTATTGTTGAAATTTTAGCTAAAATAAATGAGTTGAATTATGTATTTGTTATTCAATAATTATAAAAAAATTATCATTAATTTTTTTGTTGTTATTTTATTGCTTATCTTTCAAATCTATTTTCCATCGATTGTAACTTCTGAAGATTTTTTATTAATCAAATTTGACTTTATTCTTATATACTTAGTTTATCTTTCCTTTAATTATAGAATTTATTTAACGATATGTTTTGCTTTTTTTATGGGTATTTTTCAAGATTTATTGGTACAACCTTCTACGATAGGTTTATTTTCTTTTCTTAAAGTCTTATTTGTCTACTTTATTGGTTATCTAAAAGATTCTAACAATATATGGAGCTTGCAATTTAAGTATTTATTTCTACTATTTTTATTATTTACCCATAATTTTTTATATCATTACATATTTATTAATGAATTTAATTTCTATGCTCTAATTTATATTTTATTAGAATCTTTAATGAATCTCATTTTAATAATATTAATTGATAGATTAATTTTTACAAAAAAAGTATTTTAATTTTTATGTTTTCTAAAAAAAATATAATATTATCAGTTTATTTTTTTTTGGTTCTTGTAGTATTTTTTAGATATTTTAAATTGCAAATTATAGATTATAGTAAATACCAAGAGAAAGCAGGTAATAATAGTCTTAGACGTATTGAATTAGAGGCTCCTAGAGGTATAATTTATGATTTAAATAATAAACCAATTGTTGATAATAAATTTATTTATGATTTAAATATAATTCCTAAAGATTTTGACTCTCAATCATTTAATTATGATCTGATTGAAAAAATCACTAGCATTAATAAAATTAAAATTGATTCTATAATTAAACAAAACAATACATCTATCAAAAAATTTAAACCTGTTCTTATAGCTCGAAATATTAACTTGGAAAAAAAATCAATATTAGAAGAATCTAAATTAGATCTAAAAGGTCTTTATTTTTCAAATTCACAAGTTAGGACTTACATGATGGATTGTAACTTATCTCATGTTTTAGGTTATTTAAGAAAAAATGAAGATTTGGAGGGATTTAGTGGTGTTGAGAAATATTATCAAGATTTATTAAAAGGGATTGATGGTATTGAATATCATAAAGTAGACCGTTTTTCAATTGATCAAGGAATTTTTCAGACAGATGGAAATATTCTTCCTATTCAAGGGAATGATTTACATTTAACAATAGATTCAAAGCTTCAGGCATTTTCTGAAAATCTAATGAATGATTATGTTGGTTCAGTAATCGTAATGGACCCTGAATCTGGTGAGATTTTATCTATGTTAAGTAAGCCAGATTATGATTTAAGTTCTTTTGCAGGAGAAATTCCTAAAAAAGTTTGGAATAAAATTAATAATAATAGTAATAAACCATTTAATAATAGATCAATTCAAAACCATTATCCTCCTGGGTCAATATTTAAACTTGTACTATCAGCTATTGTATTAGATAAAAATTTAATAAGTAAAAATAGATCAATAAATTGTAATGGTGTATATGATTTTTATGATACAAAATTTCGTTGTTGGAAAGAAGATGGACATGGTAAAACAAACTTAAATAAAGCATTACAACAATCCTGTAATATATATTTTTATAACTTAATTCAAATGGTAGACTTTGAGCTTTGGTCATCAGAAGTCAAAAAATTTGGTTTTGGTGATATTACTAAAATTGATTTAAATGGAGAAAAAAAAGGTATAGTTCCTGATAGGTCTTACATGAATGAGCGCTATAAAGATAAAGGTGGTTGGTCAACGGGACATCTATTGAATTTATCAATTGGCCAAGGAGAAATCATGGTTACCCCTATTCAGATAGCGAATTTAATGAATATAATTCAAAATGAAGGTTATTCAATCCAACCTCATTTAAATAAAAGTTATGCTTACAATAAAAATATAATTGATTATGATAAGAAAGCATGGAAAATCATAAAACAATCAATGTATGATGCAGTTAATAAGGATAAAGGAACAGCATATAAAGCTAATTTAAATATGAAAGGGGTAAAAGTATATGGTAAAACCGGAACAGCACAAATATGTTCCGATTGTGATTTATTGCCTCATGCTTGGTTTGCTGGTTTTTTAGAATTCAAGAATAAAAAATATTCTATATCAGTAATTATAGAAAATGGTGGAAAAGGTTCTGATTTACCATCAGAGATGTCTAGAAAAATTTTCAAATATTTAGTGGATAATAATGTTTAAAGGTTTATTTGATTTTAGAAATTATTATATTTCAATTAGATGGATTGTATTATTACCTATAATTATATATACTATTATAGGTATTATGGCTCTTAGTAGCACAAGCAGTTATATAAGTTTTTTTTCATCAACTTTTTATAAACAATTATTGTGGGTATTAATTGGAATTTCAATTTTCACATTGGTTCAGTATGTTAGAATCCAATTCATATATGATTATGCATATATATTTTATATTTTAATTTTATTTTTATTATGTATTACTTTTTTATCTCCAGTTATTGAAGGCTCGCAAAGATGGATTGTATTGGGAAAAATATATTTTCAACCATCTGAGTTAGGAAAGATTGTTTATATTATTGGCTTATCAAGATTATTTAATGATTACAGAATTAAAAATAAGTTTAGTTTATTTTTTATCTTTTTAATACTTATATCCATGGTACCACCTTTAATAATATTTAAACAGCCTGATTTAGGAACTGCTATTATTTATTTATCTTTAATTCTACCAATATTATATTGGTCAGACTTTGATATAAAATTAATATTACTAATGATTTTTCCATTTATTAGTATGGTTGCTTCATCAGGCATCATTTTTTATTATATTTGGATGATATTTGTTCTTTTCTATCTATTTATAATTAATAAATCGATTATTTTTAAAGTTTTTCATTTTAGTATAAATTTACTTACAAGTATTATAGCTCCATATGCATGGACAAATATTTTAGAAAACCATCAACGAAATAGAATAATTTCTTTTATAGATCCATTTAGTGATCCTATGGGTAATGGTTATCAAGTTATACAATCTATGATTACAATTGGTTCAGGTGGTTTTTGGGGCAAGGGACTTGGTGAAGGAACTCAAACACATTTGAAATTTCTGCCTGTAAGAGATACAGATTTTATTATATCAGTAGTTTCAGAAGAAATGGGTTTTTTTACTATATCTATTATTTTGCTATCTTTAATATGGTTTGTTTATTGGGTTGTAGATTTTGCTCAAAGAATTGAAAATAATTTTACCAGTACTTTATTAATCGGTTTATGTAGTATGATTTTCATGCATATTATTATTAATATGGGAATGATATCAGGTTTATTGCCTGTTACTGGCCTACCAGTACCTTTTATAAGTTACGGAGGATCATTTTTTTTAACGTGTAGTATTGGTATAGGTTTAATTAATAATATTATTAATAATCACATTTAATATTATAATAGATTGAATTTAATAGGTTTCAATTTGTAAATTATAGGATATTGAAACCACTTAAAATATATCATTTAACTTCTGAGCTATTTCCATATGTTCAATCAACCCCCTTATCAGAATTTTCAAAATCTATATCTATCTTCTTAAATGATCAGGATAATTTTGATATGCGAACAATTCACCCTAAATATGGATTTATTAGCGAAAGAAAATATATTTTAAGAGAAGTTATTCGTCTGAAGGATATGGAAATTAATTTTGGAAACAAGACAAAGTTAACAAATATTAAATCAGCATTTATACCCAATACAAGATCTCAAATTTATTTTTTAGAGCATAATGATTACTTTAAAGATTTACCAGATTTATTATATAAGTCTAGAAATGGTAGAGTATACAAAGATAATGATGAGAAATTTTCTTTTTTTGTTGAATCTGCGTTAGAAACATTGAAAAAATTATTTTGGGTACCAGATGTTATTATCTTTAATGATTGGCAAACTTCTATTTTGCCCCTTTTACTTCAGAAAAAAATTAAAAATGACCCATGGTTTAAAGATATAAAAACTGTATTTTTCCTTCACAATGATACATCTGACTACAATTATTCTAATAGCTTATTTGATAAGTTAGACTTAGAATATAACAAAAAAAATAAGAAGCAGGATTTAATGGAAACAGCTATAAATAATAGTGATTTTACTTTTGTATTTAATAAACTGAAAAATAAAAATATAAATTCATTATTGAAAAATAATAAACATAAAGTTGTTGGTTCCTTAGCTAATCTTAAAAGTTCAGAAAAACTAGATGTATTTAATTCTATTAGTAAAGAAGTATCTTCATTGATTTAGATGAAAAAAAAATTATTTTTTTTAAAGCTCTCATCTTTTTTATTTTTATTACTCTTTTCTTGCAAAGAAGATTCCTCTGTAATTTTAACTCCAGATGGAGGAGAAGTATATAGTTTTGAAACTTTTGAGTTAAAACCAGAAAGTTCATTTTCTTTTCAAGAAGATAATTTTAATTCTAGTGAAAGTTCACGACTTTATCTTGGAAGTAATGATTATAATCAAAACTTATATCTGTATCTGAAAATTAAGAATGAATTATTTGTAGATAATCCTATTTGTTCTGAAGATAATTTACTTAGTATCAAAAGTATTGATTTGAAACTGCCAGGTATAACAGATTTTGCAGATTTGAATGAAAATTTACTAGATTCTTCTTTTATTAATTTTTTTAATAATGAATCTAATCCTGAATATTATATTAGCGCATATAAACTAAATAATAATATTGATTTTATTGAAGGTGAAAATTCATTTGTCCATGAAGAAAATTTTTTAGAATTTAATAATTTATCACAAAATGTTGAATTACCTGTCAATCTTAGCAATATTTTTGATTACATATCAATTGATTTAAGGGGATATCTATTATCTGAATATATTTTAAATGAAAATCAAATTGATTGTTCAATACTAGATTATGACGATTGTTTATGTAATGAAAAAAATGAACTAGGATTCTGTATTGATCTAAATAATGATTGTTATTGGAATAGTCCAAATAATAATCAAATTGGAAATTTTTGTTTTGATAATCAAATAACTCAATTAGAAATTATTATTGATGATTATTGTAACGGCAATGGTGATGATATTGATGTAGTTCTAGAGTTTAGTAATGTAAATTTATCTACAAAAATTATTGAATTATATTCTTCAGATAATTCAAACATTTATAATAGCCCTTATGTATATATTAAATACGATGTAAATGGGTTATCTCAAGAGTATATAAATAGATATTCAATAAGTTCAATTGTATCAAATTATTTTAATAATGGTTCTGATTATTTCGTTAATAATAGTTCTGAATCTAATTTGTATGGAACTATTTTGGGTTTAGATCCCTCAATTATTAATTTAGTTAATTTAGATAATGAAAATAATTTAGATTGTAATATTTCTGATTGCTTAGATATTGAATCCAACACTATCATTGAAAATGAATTTAATGATGTGATTTTTGAATACGAAATTGATTTAAATGAACAGATTATAGATTCTTTTGATGAGGTTAATTTTTATTTTAACAATGTTAATTTTGTATTTCAAGATTTAGACCCCTCATTAGATAATTGGAATGATTGTGGCGCAGATGGTGATTGTATGATAGTCGATGAAGATGGAACCCAAAATAATTTGATTTACGATGTAGGTGAAAATATTGAAAATAATTTATCTTGGGATTTTGAAGATTTGAATAATAATGATGAATTTGATTTTTTATATGATACTTTTGAGATTTTTGATGACTATGGTCTTGACTCTTGTAGAGATGAAGATGAATCTGGTGATAATGGTTGTGATAGTGAAAATTCTTTATATAATATTTTAGGTACAGAAAATAATAATTCATGGGATCAATCAGATGAAGGTTACAACGGAGATGGGATTTGTGACATTGGTGAATGTGAACAGTTTGATGATTTAGGATATGACCTAGTAGATGATTTATATGAATCAGGATGTTTTAATTCAGAAAATACATATGGTTCTTCTTTGGATTCTTCATATAGTAATACTTATCAAGATATTTATAGTGAATTTGTTGATAATTTTCCGGGAATTGAATTAGATACCTATACAAATAGTTCAAATCAAACGATATGTGGAGCATTACACTGGGTTGATAATTGTTTGACATGTTATTCAGATGATCCAAATGGCGATAACTATCTTATTGATCCAAATCAGGATGATTACAATGCTGAAGATAATTCGGAAGGTAAAGAAAATAATTCATTATGGGATTATGAGGATTTAGATAATAGTGGAGATTTTAATGTTCAATATGATTCGTATGAATTGTTCTTTGACTATGGAATTGATGGTATCCCAGATTTGTATGAGAATTATAATTTGAATATTGAAGATGACAATTTTAATCTTCAAAATAATCCTAGTGGTACTGAAAATAATGGTAAGTGGGATTATGTCGATAAAAATGGAAATGACATGTTCGATATTGAATATGACCTATATGAACCTTTTTTTGATTATGGTATAGATCAACTACAATCATATGAAGAAAATGGTTTTAACTCCACAGGAAAAGAAAATAATTTAACTTATGACTATTATAACGATGATATAAGAGAAAACTTTTATGATTATGGTCTTGATCAATGTCAAGATAGCTTAGAGCTTGGGAATGATATTTGTTGTGAAAATAGCGATTGTAATATTACAGAATATAACTTAAATATTGATAATTATATTCTTGATCCAAATAATGATAATTATGATATTGATCAAAATCCTGAAGGCACAGAAAATAATGGATTATTAGATTGGAATGATATCGATAGTAACAGTCTTTGGAGTTCATATGATGAAGGTGAAAAATGGTATGATTATGGTTATGACCATACTGAAAACACACAAGAAAATAATTACTTTTCAAATTTAGCAAATTTAACATTAGGTTCAAATCTATATAGTTTAACTATTAACAGCGATGAGTTTTCTGCTGAGTCAGATAATTTAATAGAATTTACTCAACCTTCATTATCATCTGATGATCAATTAGCTTTATGGATTTCTTCGATTGAAAGAATTGGAACGGGTAAATATAAAATAAAAGTTAATGCATATTCCTTATTAGAAATAAAAGCATTTCAGTTTCAATTAAAACATATTCCTTTATCAAGTGAAATTGAAGTGGTAGATAATCAATCATTATATCTTTTTTCATATGAGTTTAATGACAACAATAATAATTTTTTTCCTGAGGTATCTGAATTAGTCGAAAATGGTTCTAAATATATTTTAGATGCTACCTTGTATGATTTACCTGCTCTGTGCAATGATAATGATTGTAGTGAAAGCTATATTTACAATTCTGATAATTATGATTTATGCTATGCATATGGAATTAAGAGTTCTTTAGATTTTTATAATTCTAATTATTCTTTGGATAGTTTTATTGATAATCATTCAAATTCTAATATTTCAAATGAATTCACAAATTTAATTTTATATTTTGACAAAACAGAAGATTCCAATCATTCAATTGAAAACAAATCTGAAATTATATTTGAATATTTTGATTATAATGATAACGAATATAAAGTTTTTGATTTTATTAATAATCAAACTGTAACTGCATCTATGGATTCAATAAAAATTAACATTGGTTCTTTAATTCAAAAATATATCAATAATGATTTCGATTATTCTGGTCTTAAAATGTCTGTTTCTAATGAGGATTATAATTTTAATAATTTATCAATAATATATAATGAAAATGATACAAGGTTTAACCCAAGGTTAGAAATATTTTATTCAGAATGAAGTTTGCTTGCATATATATATTATTTACTTTTTTATTTTCTCAAACATCAACGACATCGTTAAATGGTTTTGGAGATTATATTAATACATATGATGCATCATCAATAGGTATGGCAGATTCAAAGTTTTTTAATGGGTATTCAGATAGGGTTAGTTTTTCTTCTTCATCTTCTTTTTGGAAATCTTCTTTTTCAAATTTAATAATGTCAATAGATGTGCATAACTACTCTTTGGATTCTGATAATCTAGTTTCAAACAATTTCAAGATGTTATCTTTTGCTTTCCCCATTGGTAATAATAAAGCGGTTTCATTAGGTATGAATCCTTTGCTGAGGTCTAATATAGATATTTCTGAATTAGATTATGTATTTATTCCTAGTCAAAGTTCACCAACTGGTCAACCACTTGCATATAATACGGATTATTCATTCAATGGAGGAATATCAGAATTTTTTGTTTTATATTCATCAAAAATAACCGATAAAATTTCTTTTGGATTTAAATGGAGCAAATTGTTTGGTTCTAGTGAGTATAAATATTTGTTAAATCTATATAATGTGAGCTTTGATAGTAGTGAAAATATATCCTATGATTTTAATAACACAGAATCATTTATCAATAATCAGGAATATTCCTCTGATAAATATAATTTAGAGTTTAGATATAATTTAGAGAAATATGAATTTGTTTTATCTTACAGCCAATCAAAACCATTAGATATTAGTTTTACGCCATATTTTGATACGTTGGGTAGCTTAAATACAGAAGATTATTATATAGATAATGATTTATATGAAAGAGATTTTGGAATAAAATATAAATTAAGTAAGAGTATTGGAGTTATATATGAAAATCATTATTATAATTCATTTAATAGTTATGATTTCTTAAATATTCTAAATAGTAATGTTAATAGTATCAAATCTAATCATATAGGTGCATATATTATTGATCATAAGAAACCAAACTCAAAAATTAGCAGGTCCATATTTAAAATGGGATTGTACGAAAAAAAATATGATTTAAATAATTCTCAAATTTTAGATAAAGGTATAACTCTTGGTTTTGGCATAAATTATTTTAGCACTAAAAACTTTTTAGACATTTCATTTAAATTTGGTAATAAAAATTTTACCAATAGTATTTATAAAGATGAAAATTATTATCAAGTCATTTTTTCTCTAGTAAGTGGAGAAAAATGGTTTGTAAATGAAAGGAATAAATAAAATGTATTATTATATAAAAATATTTCTATTGATGTTCAGTTTAGTTTTTTCATACGAAGATTATGAAGAACTGTTTGAGCCTCAATGTGATATGGATTTTGATGGAGAAACTGATTGTAGTCTTTTTTTAAGTTTTGCATCAACTAATTGGAAAGGTAAAGATTATAGAGGGTGTGTTGATCAATATAAAACAGCCATTTATTGTGGTTGTATAAATGGTGATGAAAAAAAAATGTATAGATATTTGGGAAGATCTTTTATTGAGCTTGGAAAGCCAGATAGTGCATCATGGGCATTTAATCAAGGTCTAAAAAATAACCCGAATGATGAAGTATTATTAGAGTATGCTGCATGGAATGCTGGGAAGTTAAATAATATTCAGGAACAGTTATATTTTATTGAAAGATTACTTGAAATTAATCCAGAAAATGTTCGTGCTTTAGAACGAATGAATGATACCTATAAAAAAAATGAAATGTATGAAGAACAGCTAAGAATTTTAGAAGTTTGGTTAAGCCTAGATTCAGAAAATAAGAAAGCAATTTCTGAAAAAAAAATAGCATATGGTAAATTAGGAAAAGATGAAATTGAGATTGATAAAGAAAGATGGAATGGCGATAAAAGAAATATTCAATATGGTCTTGATTATGCTGAGGGATTAATTGAAAAAGGAAATAATGAGCTTGCAATTGAGGTATGCAATGAATTAATGGTTTATGATGATAGCAATAAGAGATTATTAAAAGTAATTTCTAATGCATATATTAATTCTTACCAAGAAAGTAAAGCTTTACAATATCTTGAAAAATTAGGAGAGTTAGATAGTAAAAATGTAAATACTTTACTAGAAATTGCCGATTTATGTATGACTATAGGCGAGTTTAAAAAAGGATATAATTGGGTGAATAAATCTATTGCATTAAAAATAGCAACAGGAAAATGTTATTTTCAGAGAGCTGAGTTATTGGTTGGTTTAGTTGAATATAATATAAACGACGAAATTGATTTTTGTGATCGCCTAGTGTATGATTTGGCTTGGGAAGATTACAATATATCTTACAATAATGGATATTTAAATGCTAAAGTATATATAAATCAATTAGAAGATTTTATCACTACAAAAGGTGATTGGTTTTTAAATGCAGAAAAATTCAGTGAACTATCTCCTTCCAATAATGAATGTTCAAATTTGAAAGGTTCAGATTGTTACAAATGGTTGAATAGAAAAGTTAGTTCTAAAAGGTAAATCGATGAAATATAAAATTATAATAGGATGCGATCACGCAGCTTTTAATGAGAAAGAAAAATTAAAGTTATATTTAATTAAAAAAGGATATGATTTGTTTGATGTTGGTACAAACTCATTAGAATCAGTTGATTACCCTCCTTTTGGGCATAAAGTTGGAAAAATGGTAGCAAATAATAAAGTAAATAAAGGTATTGTTATTTGTGGAAGTGGAATAGGAATATCTATCGCTGCAAATAAAGTCAAAGGTATAAGGGCTGCTTTATGTACTACTCCAGCTCATGCTGAAATGAGTAGAAAGCATAACGATGCAAATGTATTAGCTCTTGGTGCAAGAATGACAGATTATAATACAATTTTAGAAATTGTTAATACTTGGTTAAACACAGAATTTGAAGGTGGTCGTCATCTAGAACGAATTAATTTAATAGAAATATAGAAAAATGAAAAAAATTAAAGAATATGATTTAGAATTATACAACTGCATTGAAAAAGAGCTTGATAGAGAAAGAAACACCCTCGAGCTTATAGCGTCTGAAAATTTTACTAGTACTAATGTGCTAAATATAGTAGGCAGTATTTTAACTAATAAATATGCTGAAGGATATCCAGGTCAGCGATATTATGGTGGATGTGAAGCAGTAGATGAAGTTGAAAATATTGCAAGAGATAGATTGAAGAAACTATTTAATGCTGAATATGCAAATGTTCAGCCACATTCAGGATCTCAGGCAAATATGGCTGTTTTTTTAACAATGCTAAATCCAGGTGATAAAGTAATGGGTTTAGATTTATCACATGGTGGACACTTAACACATGGAAGTAAAGTAAATTTTTCCGGTCAATTTTATGACTTTGTTTCATATGGATTGGAAAAAAAAACAGGGAGAGTAAATTTTGACAATGTTTTAAAAATTGCAAGAAATCATAATCCAAAATTAATTATTTGTGGAGGAAGTGCTTATCCTCGTTTCATAGAATTTGAAAAATTTAGAGAAATTGCAGATGCGGTAGATGCATATCTCATGGCAGATATAGCTCATCCATCTGGTCTTATTGCATCAGGTGTTCATCCCTCACCATGGCCTTTTTGCCATGTTGCTACGTCTACTACACATAAAACTCTTCGCGGGCCAAGAGGAGGTATTATAATTGCAGGAAAAGATTTTGAGAATGAATGGGGAATTGTTGCTCCTAAATCTGGTAGAGTTAAAATGATTTCAGAACTACTAGATAAGTCTGTAATGCCCGGTATACAGGGAGGACCGTTAATGCATTCTATAGCTGGAAAGGCAATAGCTTTTAAAGAAGCACTAGAACCAGAATTTAAAATATATTGTAATAATATTGTTTCAAATTCTAAAGTTTTAGCAGATGAATTAAAATCAAAAGGTTATGATTTAGTATCAAATGGAACAGATACTCACTTAGTTTTGATTGATTTATCGAATAAGGGTATAACTGGTAAATTAGCTGAGAAAAAACTTGAAGAAGCGGGCATAACTGCAAATAAAAATATGGTTCCTTTTGATCAAAAATCTCCTCTAGTAACAAGTGGAATAAGAATTGGTACTCCAGCTGTAACAACAAGAGGAATGGGTAATGCAGAAATGAAGAAGATTGCAGATTTAATAGATTCAGTTCTGTCTAATATAGAAGATGATAAAAATATAAGTAAAGTTAAATCATCCGTTAAGGATTTATGTAGTTCTTTTAGTCTGTACTCTGCTATTTAAATTTCTATTTATTCTTATTAATATTTAATAATATTATATAATATGTATTCATTATTAAAATATCCTTTAAAAAAGATAATATCTTTGTTCGAAGAGTTTGGTAGGTTTATAATGTTGATTGTAAATGTCTTTCGATCATATAATTCTTGGCCTGTTTATTTTTCTAATTCAATTGATCAAATGATTATTATTGGAACTAAATCAATTCCAATTGTTATTTTAACAAGTTTTTTTACTGGCATGGTTTCATCTGTTCAAGCAGGATATCAGATGGAATCTTCTATTACCCCAAAATGGATTATAGGAAGTCTTGTAGGTGAAACGATGTTACTGGAATTAGCTCCAGTCATTACTTCTTTAGTGCTTGCTGGTAGAATAGGTGCAACAATCGCAGCTGAGTTAGGAACAATGAGAGTAACAGAACAAATTGATGCTTTAGAATCATTATCTCTTGATCCAATTGCATATTTAGTATTTCCAAGAGTATTCGCAGGTTTTATTATGTTCCCTGTTTTAATAATTATTGCAGACGTTTTCGGTATATCAGGAGGAGTATTTGCTGCAGCAACCTCACTAGATATTGATACTTATCAATTTATGAAGGGTTTTAAAACATGGTTTAAACCATGGGATGCTTGGTATGGAATAATCAAAGGTTTATCTTTTGGAATGGCTATTACATCAATATCATGTTTTTATGGTTTTTATACTAGGGGTGGTGCAGCAGGAGTAGGGAAGTCTACAACATCAAGTGTTGTAGTATCCTGTGTAGCTATAATGTTATTAGACTATATTTTAGCAGCGCTATTATTATGATAGAATTTAAAAATATTTCAAAATCATTTTCTTCTAAAAATATATTAAATAATATATCTTTTAAAATTAAAGCAGGAGAATCTGTAGCAATTATTGGACAAAGTGGGGAAGGAAAAAGTGTATTATTAAAACATTTTAATGGGTTGATGATGCCAGATAGTGGTCAAGTTATTATAGATAAAAAAATTATAAACGAATTGTCATTTTCTGATTTGCAATCTGTAAGAAAAAACATGTCAATGGTTTTTCAATTTGGTGCTTTATTTGATTCTCTATCTATAAAAGATAATATTTTAATTTCATTGGATAATAATACAGCTTTGGATATTTATGAAAAAGAAAAAAGAGTAAAAGAATCATTAGATTTAGTTAATTTATCTCATATAGATCATTTATATCCAAATGATTTATCAGGAGGAATGAAAAAAAGAGTTGGTATATCTAGGGCCATTTCAATTAAACCAACATATATTCTCTATGATGAGCCAACTACAGGTTTAGATCCTATAAATACAGGTAAAATTATTAAATTAATGAAATCAATTAAGAAGAAAAAAAACATAACATCAATTATAGTTACTCATGAAATGAAAATTGTAAATGAACTTGTTTCAAGAGTGATTATGTTGAAAAATAGTAACATTGTCTTTGATGGTACTCCAGAAGATTTAAATTCTTCTAAAGATAAGTATATAAAATCTTTTATATTAGGAGAAGAGTGAATATATGAAATATAATAAACTAAGTATAGTAGGTATTGTAGTATTTGTGTCTGTATGCATATTTTTTTATGGTATTAGATTCTTACAGGATGAATCATTCCAAAAATCAAATTTTATTTTTAACGTTGTATTTAATGATTTGCAGGGGCTGGATGTAAGTGACGATGTTAGAATGCTTGGTAAAAGAATAGGTAGAGTAACTGGTACAAAAATTATTGGTGAGAAAATAGCTGTTGAACTTACAATTGATAATGATTTTGCATTTAAAATTCCTATTGATTCAAAAATAGAAATTACTCAAACTGATATTATGGGTAGTAAATTTATATCAATTTATCCAGGGCAGGATAATAATAAGTTTATTCTTGATAGTGAAACTATTGCGGGCAAAAATGCAGAAGTTGCTTCCCTTACTAAGGATATTGGTGACGTTGCTAATAGATTAAATCAAACTTTTGGAAATGAACAAAAAAAACAAATAGTTAATACTATCTCTAACATTGAATCCGCGACCAAACAACTAGAGGAATTTATTACTTTAAATAAAAATATAATTTCAAATGACGATAAGCAAAGTTTAAGTAATATTATTTCTAATATTGATGATATTTCTAATAATTTAAATAATTTATTAGATGGTGAAAAAAATAAACTAAGTAATTCTATTGATAATTTCAATTTGTTTATGGAAAAGATGCCATCTATTTCAACTGAGATTGATGAAATTTTATTAGATGTAAATGGTATCGTTAAAAATTTAAATAATGGTAATGGATCTTTATCTAAATTATTAAATAACGATGAGCTATATAATAATATAAATGGGTTAGTCTTAGATGCCAGACTAATATTAGATGATGTTAAAAATAATCCAGCGAAATATTTAAGAGCATGGTTTGAAGCAAAAAAGAAATAGGAACAAACTGTTATTATAGTATTATAAAATAATAGAGTTTGTATATATAGTCAGATTTATATAAATTAGAAAAGTATTTAAAAAGGAGTATAGTTATAGTTAATTGTTAATAGGTTACTTTGATTGAAAAAAATAGATGTATGTTTTTTTAATAGTTTCCGTATTGGCAATACTATAACCTTGACCGGGTTCAGTATAGCCCGGTTTTTTTTTAAATATAAAGGGGATGATAAAATGAAGAATAGAATAAAATTTCTAATTACAATATTGCTTATTTCAAAAGCTTTTTCAGTTGGTGAAGCAGGTGCTGTTTTTTTATTAATTAATCCAGGTTCATCTGCTGCAGGAGCAGGCGAAGCTCAGGTTGCTAAGGTTGATGATGCTTATGCTTCATATTATAACCCTGCCGGGCTAGGTTTTTTAAGAGGTAAAGAAGTCGTTATGCAGCATGTAAATTGGCTACCAAATTTAGCTGACGATATTTTTTATGATTTTTTAGCATATAGACAATCTGTTCCTGGTCTTGGAACATTCGGAGGTCATTTGATATATCTTAATCTAGGCGAACAACAAGGTATGGATGCACAAGGTAATGCTACTAATTTATTTAAAAGTTATATGATGGCATTTAATCTAAGCTATGGAACTCAAATTGCAGAGGATAAATCTGTTGGTATGAATTTTAAAGTTTTTTATCAAAAGTTAGCTGATGATGTTGTTCAAGGTGAGACAGGTGATCCATATTCTACGGATTTTGCTTTTGATATCGGATATTTGCAAAAGTTTGGTGGTAATATGCAACATCAGTTTGGATTTTCTATTCAAAATATAGGTCCACCTATTGACTTTATTGATAGTCAACAAGCAGATCCTGCTCCAACAAATATGAAGTTTGGAATTTATTC
>CBFHVR010000071.1:0-5595 GCA_965659495.1 uncultured bacterium | reverse complement strand
TGCAACTAGATCCGCTTCATCACAAGAAAGATTACTAGTATTAAACAAATCTTTTGAATTAATTAATAACAATCCATATCTTGGATATGGATTAAGTAATTCTCAGAATATAACTGGAATAGCTGTTCATAATTCAATTATAATTTCATGGTTAGAAAATGGACTTTTTGGTCTCATTGGATATTCAATGCTATATTTTGTTATTATCTTTTATGTATTCAAAGCTTATACTAATAACTTTTATGGAAATGGAGTAATTATGGTTTTATCAGTTATTTCTATTATGATGATATCTGGAGATATGTTTATGGCAAATTCATATAAAAGATCTTTGTGGGTCCCTGCAATTTTGTTTGTAGTTTATTCAAGGCAAATCTTAAATAAAAAAATTAATATATGAAATTATTTGACTATGTAAGTAGAACATTTTTAGTAATGGCATTTGCAATGTTATGCTCATTTATTGCTACTTTAAAGTTAGGAGAAATTCTAACTATGGAGAATTTTGGTTTTTTTAATTTACTAAAAAGAATTTTTCCTATGGGAGCTGCAATCATTCTCTTAGGAATAGATAAATCTTATATCAAATATTTTTCTAATACAGATAAAATGAAGATTTTTCATTTTGTTTTACCCATGATTTTATTTAATTCAATGATTTTAACTTTAATAATAGGTTTTCTCTATGATTTTAATGGATATGATTTATCTATTTTTATATGTTTTGTGGTCTTTTCTTTTACATTATTTTTAACATCATATGCGAGGCTAAAAGATGAATATGCTACAGCCCAATTTATCCAAGCAGGTCATAAGATTATCTTTTTTATTTCAATATTAGGAATAATCACTTATTATGATATTAACTCTGTTGAAATTATAAATATCTTCTTATTAGCTTTTTTAATTCCATGTTTATATTTGTTTAAATACTTATATGATGAGAGTCATATAAATATATATATCCCAGCTAAAGAATTTAAAAAAATAGTTTCTTTCGGTTTTTTATTTTTTCTAGTAAATATTTTAAATCTGATGATTGTAAATATGGAAGGTCTATTTATACCTTATTTTTATGGTCAAGAGGCAAACGGTATATATAGTGGACTAAGTTTCATTTACATAACTGTATTTGTCATGATTGGTACATCGATTGGTTATGTTTTATTCCCTATGTTATCTAAAAAAGAAGAAATTAACTTTAAGAGTTTATTATTTTATACCTCTTTTACAGTTTTTATAATTTCATTTGTTTTTATCCTTTTTGGAGATTTAATAAATAGTATAGCATTTAAAGGAAAATTTGATTTTTATAGAACTTTTAAAATTGATTTAATGATAATTCTAATTGGAGCATTGCAATTCATTAATGGACTATTCCATTGGTTCATATTGGGACTTGGGTCTAAAAAAAATATTATTGAATATTTAAAAATAATAATATTAACATTAATAACTTATTTTTTATCTGTTCTTTTTATAACAACTTTTTTTAATCCTGGTTTTCTTAATATCATACCAATTGTTTTAGTTGCGTGGATAGTTAAAGTTTCTATCACACTTTATTTTATATTCAAGACTAATATTATATCTAATTATCTAAAGTGTTAATCATGAAGAATTATCTATTTTGTTCACTTTACTATAAAAAAGATATCATAACTGGTGCGAATAAGAGATTTGAGAATTTCATTTACCATTTTTCTAAAATAATATCCACAAATGAAAAAATTATTGTAGTAGTTAAAAGTGGCCATATACCCATTAAGTTAGCTGAATTAAGTAATATAACATTTATAGAAATTCCAAAATTTAGTTTCTTAGATAGATTTCAATCTTATATTTTTCTTAGAAGGCTATTTTCTAAAAATAAAGCAATGGTTGTTGTTAGTGATTTTATGCCAATACCATCCAGGTCTTTATTGGGACATAATCATTATCAATTAATTCATGATATAAGAAACTTTACAATTTATCAAAGAACTAGTTTATTAAATTCTGCTCATAAAATTCAAGAGTATCAATGGAAAAGAGCTCAGAATATAATTACAGTAAGTAATTTCACTAAGTCACAAATTATTAAAGAATGTGCAATTGAGGATAAAAATATTTTTGTTTCTTATAATGGTTTAGATGATATTTATTATGATAAAATTCCAAATAATAAGAGAGATATAGATATCACTTATATAGCGACATTTGAAAAAAGAAAGAATCATAAATTTCTAATCGACGCATTAAGCCATTATTCTGGTAAAAATGATCTAAATGTTTTATTAATAGGTAAAGATCTTGGATTGAAGGATAATATTAAAAAGATATCAAATCAACTTGAAAAGGTAAAAGTAAGATTTGAAGACTCTATTGATAGTGAAATGCAAATAATTGATATTTATGACCGAACAAAGCTTTTTGTTTACCCATCTTTATATGAAGGTTTCGGTATGCCTTTAATTGAAGCTATATCAAGAAATTGTAAAATTATTTGTTCAGATATACCTGTTTTTCGTGAAATCGCTGCAGATATTCCGGATTATTTTAATCCCAATGAACCACCTATTATTCTAACAAAAAAAATTGAGAGAGCATTAATAAAATATACCCAAAAATCATCATCAAATATGAATTTTATAGATAACTTCAGATGGAGTCATATTGCTGAAAAATTTTACTTACATGTTAAAAATCAAAATTAAAAAACTATTAATTTTAATTATATCTTATAGCTTTTTATTTAGTTTAGAGATTAATCCTTTCATATCATATAAATATGATTCGGATACTGATTTATATGTATATGAGAATCAAAATTTGCATAGGAATTCTTTTGGTCTTGATATATCTCATAGTCATAGTAATTTCTTTTTTGAATCGAGACTATCTTATCACTTATTTACAGGTATTAATGAACGACCTAATTCATTCAATTATTACCCTGGAATAGGATACATAGAAAATAATCCTGGATTAGATTCAAATCAATTTAATTTCTTCTTTACATCATTAACATTTGAATATAGCTATGAAAAGGTTATGTTTTTTTTGGGGCTTAATAATCAAACTTGGGGTCCAGGAGTAAACAAAATTATATTATCTGATAAATCACCACAATTTTTAAATTTCGGATATAATTGGAACTTATTAAATAATTTCTCTTACACCCATCTTTATGGAAGATTAGAAAGTCAAATTAAAGATTCATCTTATTTTGAAATTTATGATTCAGATTTTAACAGAATGCCGACATTTCAGAAAAGTATTAATGCACATAAAATCAACTATTCACTATCAGATCAAGTAACAATTTCAGTATACGAAATGATTATATATGGTGGCAACAGATCCTTTGAACCATATTACTTCCTTCCATTAATTCCTTTTTTACCGATACAAACCTATTTAGGAGATTTAGATAATGACTTAATAGGTATGTCAATAGAGTTAAAATTGCAAAACAATTTGCTATATACATCTTTAGTTGTAGATGAATGGACTCCTCCGGATACATTTAAGAAAGAACATAAAAATTGGTTTATCTATCAGTTTGGAGTTGATATTGAAACAAACTTATTTAATAATAACGGTCAATTTGTATTAGAATATATATATTCAGATAATAGAGTATATAGACATAAATTTGCGATTAATGACTACTATTCATATTCTTATCCATTAGGTTTCTGGGCCGGTCCTCACTCCTCACAGCTTTTCCTATCGCTTGAACAGAGCATAGGTGCATATGACTTAAAAATTGAGTATTCAGATTCTAAAAGAGGAGAATCTATATATGGTTATAATAACAATTTTTCAGAAAGATATTTAAATGGATATGAACAAAAAAAGATTTACAAACTAGGTTTGTCATATAATTACAACGATGAAATGCTTTTAGATTTTTCATATTCTATAATTGATTGGGAAAATGCAGGTTTTGATCCATTAAATATTAATATTGATACAAAAGACGTAATTAAAAATAATATCCAATTATCAATAAATTATCTTTTTAAAGAATATAAATTATAATTGTATATTAGCTCTCATATTTTAGCGAAATAACAATTGAAAATTAATTTAATATCAAACACTTCATGGTATTTATATAACTTTAGAAGCTCTTTAATAAAGCGACTTATTAAAGAAGGTCATGAAGTAAATGTCATAGCACCATTTGATAATTACGTTGATAGATTGGTTAAACTAGGTGCTAAATATCATGAGATTAAACTAACAAGGTTTAAAAAATCAATAATCTTTGATTTATATTTTATTATTAGGCTTATAAAATTTAATCAAAAATTGAGGCCTGACGTGGTTCATCATTTTACAATCAAGCCTGTCATATATGGTAGTATCGCAGCTTGGTTTTCTCCAAAAATGAAAGTTATTAACTCAATTCCTGGTCTTGGTTTGTCTTTTAATATTATCTATAAGAAAAAATGGATAAATCGATTTATTATGTTTCTATATAGATTGGCATTTAAAGATCATCATACAATTATATTCCAAAATCCAGACAACATGAATTTTTTTATAAAGAATGAAATTTTAAATTTTGAACAATGCCAGTTAATTAAAAGTTCTGGAGTTGATATTGAAAGATTCAATAGAAAAAATGTTAAAAAGAATGATGATATTATAAGATTTGGTATAATGTGTCGTATGATATGGAGTAAGGGTATTGAAGATTTTGTTGAAGCGTCAAAGATAGTACATTCAAAAAACCTAAATACCGAATTTTATGTGTTAGGTAGTCCTGATCCACATAGCCCAGATTCAGTATCCTATGATTGGCTACAGCGATTAAATTCCGAGGATCATCTCTTCTGGCTCGAACATACAGATAATGTCAGAGATTTTTTGCAAAAGATTGATGTTTTTGTCTTGCCTACCTATTATCCTGAGGGTCTTCCAAAATCGCTTCTTGAAGCAGGTGCAATGAAATTACCTTTGATAACAACGAATACCCCAGGATGCAAAGAGGTCGTCAGAGATGGATATAATGGATATTTAGTAAATATAAAAGATCAAGTTGATTTATCTCAGAAAATGTATAAAATATCCAAAAATAAAAAAGATAGAATATCAATGGGTAAAAATAGCAGAAAGATAGTTGAAACAGATTATGATGTAAAAATAGTTAATGATAAAACAATTAAGCTTTATAACTTATAACATGATTACATTAAAAAATATCAGGGAAAACCAAGACTTGATTTCAAAAAAACTGAAAAGTAAAAATTTTGAAGTTGATAAAATAGAAAGGTTAATTAATAAAGATAGTAAGTGGAGAGAAAATTTAACCCATGTCGAAAAATTAAAAGAAAAAAGAAATTCTGCTTCAAAGCAAATATCAATTTTCAAAAAAGATAATAAACCTGCTGATGATTTAATAATTGAAATGAAGAAAGTATCTTCAGAAATTAAAGAAATTGATAGTAAAAATATTGAGTTTAAAAAGGAAATTGATGATTTACTTTTAGATTTTCCTAATATTCCTCACGATTCTGTTCCAATTGGTCTAGATGAATCATCAAATAAAATAATTCGAACATGGGGTGAGAAGCCAAAATTTGATTTTGAAGTTAAAAGTCA
>CBFHVR010000070.1:0-31664 GCA_965659495.1 uncultured bacterium | reverse complement strand
CTGTGGTTGATAAACAATCTGAAACTCTTCGTTCTTAATTGCTCTAAATAAATTTGTTTCCACATTTAATCTTTCCATTACCTCTTCGTTCATATCAGGCTTGTATAGATGAAATTGATTCTTACCTAAATCTTTTGACTTGTACATCGCCGCATCAGCATTTTTTATCAACATATCTGGAGAAGAACCATCTTGTGGAAACAGAGAAACACCTATACTAGCTGTTATATGAAGTTCTTGACCTTCAATAATAATATTATTCAAATGTGTATTTAAAATTCTATCGCACAATTTGTAAAGACCAGATAATCTTTTAACATTAGAAAGAAGTATTGTGAATTCATCACCACCCCACCTCGATACAGTATCACTTTTTCTGGTTGATTCAATAAGTTTATTACCTATGATTTTAAGTAATTTATCACCCACAGAATGACCCATAGAATCATTAACATACTTAAAATTATCTAAATCAATGAATAAAACAGCTAGAACTTCATCTTTTCTCTCTGCAGTATGTATTGCTTGATCAAGCCTATCATGAAATAAAGCTTTATTTGTTAATACTGTAAGATCATCATAATGTGCTTGTTTGTGAATTTTAATATCATCTTTTTTTCTTTTAATTGCCATAGCAATTTGGTCAGAAGAAAACTGTAGTATTTTTTTATCTTCTTCACTAAATATATAATCATCAGTATAGTTTTGCACACAAATCATACCAATAGTTTTACCATTAGCTAATTTCAATGGAACACCTAACCAGTTATAACAACTTTGTCCGCTAGGTTCAATATTATGAGATTTGATTAAATTATCATAAATTTCTTTATTTAATAGTAAAGGTTTACCTGATTTCAAAACATATTCAGTTAACCCTTTCTTCATTTTGTATTTTTGAGGAAGCCTATCATATTGATCAACAAAATATGGGAAATTGATAAGTTCCGTTTCCCAGTCAATAAGAGCAATGTAAAAATTTTTCACATTAGTTACTGTTGATAAAATGTAATGTATTTCTTTATATAATGTATCTAGATCATCGGAATCATGTATGGCTTCCGATATTTTGTATATACAAGACTTTTTAATTTCTTCATTGTGAATTTTAGTAATATCATCAAGAATTACAAGAGTATTAAAATCATCTGATATATTAACTTTTTGAAATGATATATTTACATAATTTTTATTTTTTTTACTATCATAAATTTCAACGTCATCAATGGATTTACCAGTTATTTCTATTGAATCTTTTATATGACTATAAATTTTATTGTTAAATAGAGATTGAAATTTCAAGGATTGTAAATCAGTTGAAGTCATATCAAGAAGATTTAAAATATATTTATTTGCATAGAGAATTTCATTTTCTTTATTTAGAATAATTATTCCTTCATTAAGCGATTCGACTATATTTTTATAATTTTCTAAATTTAATTTCATTAAATATCAAATTTGTCAGGAGAAATCATTCCAGCAGATATAATTATTTCCATAGCTTCCTCGACAGATATGTTTGTTTCTATAGCATCATTTGCATTTATTAATAGTAAATAACCAGAAGTAGGGTTTGGAGTGGTTGGGACAAAAAGCTTATAACATTTTTCATTTTTTTTATTTAATGTTTCTCCAGAAACCATAGCCAGTGTCCAAAGATTATCACGGGGGTATTCAATTAAAACAACCTTTTGAAAAGCTTTTGTATTATCTTTGGTAAAAGTATTGGTTATCTGTTTTGTTGTTTGGTAAACCTTATTAACAATTGGAATCCTATTAAGAAGTGATTCAAATAATGAATATAATTTTTTTCCAAAAACATTAGAAATTACAGCTCCTAGCAAAAATAAAAATAATATAGTTAAAAGGAAACCGATTAAATAAGAAAAATATATATAAAAATTATATATAAATGGAAAATTACTAATAAATGTATAATCGAAAATAATATCAACAATGTACTTTCCAGGTTCGGAAAAAAACATAAATAAATATTTAATTAACCAATAGGTTAAAGCTAAGGGTATAATAGAAACAATACCAGTAATTATATATTTTCTTATATTATTCATAACATTAGAATGATTTAATTTAAACTTTTTATTAAATCCTTTCAAATCTTTTATCTAAATCATTAATACTAAGATTAATTATTATAGGTCTACCATGGGGACAATAATACGGATGTTCAGTAGCAAAAAGCTTATCAATTAAATTTATACATTCAGATTCATCGAGTTTGTCTCCGGCTTTTATAGCAGCTTTACATGAATAGGTAGCAGCCATATAATCTATAAATGATGAATTTAATTGCTTATGCTCGATGTAATTATCAAGAATATCGTTAATAACATCTTTTTCTTTTCCATTTGATAATTCAGGTGGAGAACCTTCTATTATAATTGAATTTAAACCGAATTCTCTTATATCAAAACCTATTCTATTTAAATAAGGAAGTATTTCTAGCAAACTATTAAAATCCTCATGATTGTAGTCTAAAGTAATTGGAAACATTATTTTCTGAGAATTTAAACCGTCACCTTCTAAAGATTTTTTAGCCATTTCATACAATATTCTTTCATGAGCAACGTGTTGATCAATTATAACGAGTCCAGAAGATATCTCTGTAATAAGGTATTTGTTATGTATCTGCCAAACTTTAATATCGTTATCTGTTTTCAAAGAATTGTCAAAAAACATTTTATTAATTTTATCATCACTAATATCATTGTTAAGATTACTACTATCGTCAAAAGGTAAATTTATTATTTGACTATCAAAATTTTCTTTAGGAGTATACATGCTTGGAATTACTTTCAATGTATTTTTTAAAGACTTAGAAACTGATTTTTTAACTAAATGCTGTATTTGCATTTCATTTTTAAATTTAATTTCTGTTTTCTTTGGATGGACATTAATATCAATTAAAGAGTTTTCAATACTAATATTTATAATATAAAAAGGAAACTCTCCTCTATTTATAAGTGAATCGTAAGAATTATAAATAGTTTGATTGATTAATGAACTAATAATATATCTACCATTAATAAAAGAATATTGATTTCCTCGTCTTTTTTTTACTAGAGATAAATTACCTATATAACCTGAAATTTTGTAGTTATCTTGCGAGTAATCAATTTCAATTAACGAGTCTTTATAATCTTCTCCAAATATATTTACAATTCGTGATTTTAAATTTGACGATGGTAAATTGTAAATTTCTTTATTATCATTAAATAGTGAAAAGGATATTTCAGGATTTGAAAGAGCAAAAACCTTAAATAGAACTAATATTTTTTGATATTCATTGGAATCTTTTTTTAAAAATTTTAGTCTTGCAGGAACATTATAAAATAGGTTTTTAACTAATATTGAAGTTCCTTTATCAATACTGTCAGGCTTAGAATTTAAGAGCATCCCGCCTTCTATGGTTAACTGGTGGCCAGTAGTGTCCATATATTTTGATTTTATCAGTATTTGAGAAACAGATGCAATACTTGGTAACGCTTCACCTCTAAATCCTAATGTACATATATTTTCTAAATCTTTTTGATTTTCAATTTTACTTGTTGCAAATCTTTCGAATGCATTTATTAAATCTTTCTCATGCATTCCCTGACCGTCGTCATTAATTAAAATACTTTTTTTTCCACCATTTTCAATATAAATTTTTATAGTTTTACTTTTTGCATCAATAGAGTTTTCTATTAATTCTTTGATAACAGAGGATGGATTATCAACTACTTCACCAGCAGCAATTTGATTAATTAGATTATCATTAAGCTTTATAACTTTATTTATCATTAGATATACCTAGTTCATTTTCAACAAAACTATTGATTTGTAAATAATAATTATTTATTTGTTTTATATAGTAATTAGCATTTTCTTTATATTTATTTGCTTTATTGGGATTTATCTCTTTAAGATTTATGATTACGTTATATAAAGCACTGTTTGAGCCAGCTAATATACAATGGTTAGCAACGCCAATATCTGAAATACAATTCATGTTTGAATGCTTAAGCATTCCAAAAATTGTTTTATGGACTTCAAGACATAAATCTAAAACTTTAAGTGGGGTTTCTATGGCATACAGAGTTGAGCTATATATTTCTTTATTTCTTATTGATATTTGCTCATTCGTTTTTTTAGGTAATCTCATTGAATCAATTATTTTATTGTAGGCATTAGTATCTTCATTTATTAATAATAATAATTCACTTGATAGAGATTGTAATTTTTTAGAACTTTTAAAATGTATATCTTTTTTATCATTATATTTTTTATTATCATAAGTTAAATTACTGACCATACATGTTAATGAAGATCCTAAAAGACCTAGCAATGCTGATACACTTCCTCCACCAGGAGCAAATGAATTCCTAGATAATTCATCGGAAAAATCTTTAATTGTAAAATTTGATAAATCTTTACTATAATCAATGAGTGAATTTTCTATGATTTTCTTCTTTGGATTAAAATCAACTATGTCTGATAACCCCAATGATTTAATAGCAAGATTTATTATATCTATTTCTGGAATTCCAACAGACTTACCTTGTTTATTTAAATAATAAAAACCTGCATCAATAAGTGCTTTTTTAGGTACTAAACCAACAATTTCACTACCCGTTACTCTGAAGCCTCTTTTTCTAGCTTGAATTCTAACCTCATCAAATACTTTATGAATTGATGTTTTATTATAGTTTGTAAGATTAATAGATACCTGAGCCTGATTATACTCTTCAATAAACCACCCTACTGCTTTACAAAACTTAAATTTACCGGGCTTTTTAAGGCCTTTGCCGTTACTATCTCTTAAAACTGTACCTTTTATATCTCTTTTTAATCTTCCTGCCTCTCTAATATCTAGAGCAATATCTGTTGCAATTTTTTTATCTGTTGTGTTAAGGTTTATATTATAGGCTACTAAAAACTCTCTTGCTCCAATAGCAGTTACTCCAGATTTTATATTATAAGAATTTGTAGGAAAATCAGGTATCCATTCTTCTTTTAAAATTTTTTCATTCATTTCTTCATACTCACCACTGCGTATATTTGATAAATTACTTCTTACTCTAGATTTAGCAGAGTTTTCATATAAGTATATGGGGATATTTAATTTACTAGAAACTTTTTTTGATAATATTTTTGAAAATTTGACGCACTCTTTCATCGATACATTTTGCAATGGAATTAAAGGACAAACATCGGTTGCACCCATTCTTGGATGGGCCCCTTTATGGTTCGTCATATCGATAAATTCAGAGGCATATTTAATTAATTGATAAGCAGTATCTATTACAGATTCAGGTTCACCTATAAAAGTTAAAACGGTTCTGTTTGTATCATAACCTGGATCAATATCTAGAAAATGAACATTTTCTGAATTGATGACAATAGTTTTTAACTCATTGATAAAAACTTTATTTCTTCCCTCACTAAAATTTGGCACACATTCTATAATTTTCATATAAACCTTATATAATTAATAATATATACTATTACAAATAGTATAAATAAATTTTTTAAAATATTTTTTTTTAAAGCTCTATTTTTCCAATTAGTATTTCTTAATTTTTTCATCTTTAAAACAAGTTAAAGAAAAAAGAAATAATAAGTCTAAAAAAACCATCTATTAAGTAATAAAAAGGCTGTAATATAAAACTTATTATAGAAACACCGCTTAGAATACCTATTAGTATCATACCAAGCAAAATCTTTGGGCCATAGATGAATAATTGTTGGTTAAAATTAGGATAATATTTTGAAATAATATTTCCGAAAATTTGACCTCCATCTAATGGATATATTGGTATTAAATTAAATATAGCTAAATAAATGTTTATTTGAATAAAAATTCTAAAAAAAAGATGTAATGAATCGTTGAATAATGGTTGAATAAAAGTATAGATAAAATACATGATAAAGTAACCTATAAATGCTAAAATTAAATTGGAAATTGGTCCGGCAGCTGCAACTTTTACGATATCTTTTTTAGGATTATTTAAATTAAAAGTATTTACCGGAACAGGTTTTGCATAACCAAAGCCGATAAATAACAGCATCATTGATCCCATAGGATCCAAGTGTTTAATTGGATTTAATGTTAATCGTCCATATTTATATGCAGTATCGTCTCCATAATAATATGCTGTAATGCCATGAGAAAATTCATGAACACACAAAGAGAAAATTAAAGCAGGAATTAATAAAATTAATATTTCAAAATCTAATCGCAGTAACAAATCTATCCCCTTGGGTGAAATTGTTTATGAATTTCTTTTAAGTATGTTTTATCTAAATGTGTATATATTTGAGTTGTAGATATACTTGAATGACCTAATAATTCTTGAACTATTCTTAAATCTGCTCCGCCCTCAAGGAGGTGTGAAGCAAAACTATGTCTAAATGTGTGAGGTGAAATATTTTTATTTGGAAAACATTTCTTGGAATGATTGCTTACAATATTCCATGTTGTTTTTCTTGATAATGCATTACCTCTATTACTTAAAAATAAATATCCTTTAGAATCTTTTTTTCTAGCTAATCTAGGTCTCTCCGTTTCAAGGTAGTTTAATAAATCATCTTTTGCTTTAGATCCTATTGGAACTATACGCTCTTTTTTTCCTTTGCCTAACACTCTTAATACATCTTCATCAAGATTTATATTTGTTAGGTTTAAACCTAACAATTCACTTACTCTTAATCCACATGAGTAAAGCATGGAAATAATACTCTTATCTCTTAATGAATTAGCTTTATTAATATTAATACTTGATAAAATATTAATTATCTCCTCATAATTTAATGTCAAAGGAATTTTTCGAGATTGTTTGACAGATTGAAATAGATTTGTTGTGTTTAATTTAGATTTATTATTTATAAACAAATATTTATGAAAACCTTTTAAGCTTGAAATTTTTCTATTTATGCTTGAATGGGAATAATTTGATGCATAGGAATATTTACTTAGATGATTGATATAAGATTTTATAATAATAGATTTGGCTTTACTTAGGCATGAGATTTTTTTATCGTAATATAGATATTCAATATAATATTTTAAATCGTGATAATAGGATTCTATTGTATTAACTGACATATTTCTTTCGAATTGTAAATAAGCTAGATATTTTTTAACCTCATTTAATAAGGTATTAAATTTTTTATCATCATTAATCATTGGTTAAATTAATGAGCTTATCAAAAGCTACATTTAGTCCTCTATTTGTGTAAGATATAATTTTCATATTAGAATCTAATAATGTAACTGCCGGAATACCAGTAGGTTTGAGCCATTTGTGTAATTCTTTATTATTATCAGAAAGAATTATTGTGTGTTGGTCTGGAAAATTATCATACCATTCATATACAGTATCAAAGGTGGCATTATTTCTATTTTCATCCTCATATAAAACAGTAATAAAGATAACCTCGTTATTATTAATTAATTTTTTTATCTTTTTATATTCAGTTCTCCACCATTTTTTGTTTTGAATTTCATTATCATCCCAAGCTAACCAACTTGCCAGAACATTACATGGAGCACACCAAGTAGTTCCCATTTCTAATAAAACATACTTTCCTTTGGTTTCGATATTGTTGATACTAATAAGTTCTTCAAATTGATTTAATGAATAAAAATCAGGAAAATCATCACCTTCAGATGGCATACAAAAACCTCCTTTAGGAATTTTAATGCAATTACCATTGAAGCAGTCTTTTTGATTTTCACAATCACACCCTATATTTCCTGGACAAGTAACTTCTATTTTATGATTTAATAAATCAATACTTTTAGATTCTGGGAATGAAAAGGAAAGAAGAATGATTATTAAAATATAAAACATATTAGAAATCTAAGCTTATAGGTAAGTTGCTGTTACTTTTTTCATCAAAATGAAGAATCTTAAAATTTTTAATTTTATTATCATCAAAAGTAAATATCCAAGGTTCGCACCATCCAATTTCGGTTTTTAATATATCTTCTTCTGATATATTAAATAAATATTTTACTATTGCTCTTATACTGTTTCCATGTGCAGAAATTAAAATATTTTCATCGAGATTAAAAATTTTTTTAAAATAAGGAATACAACGATTATATGTATCCTTTAAAGATTCACCATCAGGTGGTTGTATATCATAGCTTCTTCTCCATATTTGTACTTGATTTGCACCATATTTTGCCGCAGCTTCTTCTTTGTTTTGATCTACGAGACTTCCATAATCACGTTCATTTAATCGTTCATCTTTAATTATAGGAATATCTAATTTTAAATCATTTAATATTATAGAAAGAGTTTTTTGTGCTCTTTTAAGATTTGATGTGAATGAATTATCTATTTTATAATCTTTTAATAATATTGCGGCATTATGCGCTTCTTGAACTCCTTTATCAGTCAAATCTACATCCTTCCAACCAGTAAATCTGTTTTGAAGATTGTAAACAGATTGTCCGTGACGTACTAAAATTAATTTCTTCATATTCCTATCCTATTGCTCTATTTAGTTTTTTTCCACCTAATAAGTGTAAATGTAAGTGATAGACTGTTTGGCCACCATCTTCATTGCAGTTAAACACTAATCTAAAGCCATCATTATCAATCATATTTTTTTTTGCAATTGTTTTAGCAACATACACCAAATGACCAACTATATTTATATCATCCTCATTAATATCATTAATTGTTGGTATTTCTTTTTTAGGAATAATAAGTACGTGTATAGGAGCAATAGGATTTATATCATTTATTGCAATACATAAATCATCTTCATATAAAAAGTCAGTTGGTATTTCCTTATTTATTATTTTTTTGAAAATATTACTCATTTAAATAATTTAAGATATTTTTTATATCCTTCCTTTTCAAGTTCGCTTAATGGAATGAATTTCAATGAAGCAGAATTTATACAATACCTTAAACCAGTTTTATCCTTTGGACCATCATTAAAAACATGTCCTAAGTGTGATTTAGACTTCGATGACTTTATTTCATTTCTTTCATAACCTAGTTTATTATCTTTATGCATCTCAAATGATTCGCTATTTATAACTTCATAGAAAGATGGCCAACCTGTACCAGAATCATATTTATGTTTTGAACAGAATAATGGCGTTCCGTCAGTTATGTCAACATAAAGTCCTTCCTCTTTATTATCCCAGTACTCATTATTGAATGGAGGTTCAGTACCGCAGTTTTGAGTAACTTCATGCTGAAGTTTAGTTAATTTTTTGCCCATATAATCCTTTTTAATTGTTGATGTACAAGAAATAAAAAAAAATAGTCCTAAAAGAAAAAATTTAAATAAATAAAACATTATAATTTAATAGAAAAATATGAAATTGATGTTACAATAAATGAGCTAATCAACAATCCAACGCATATAGCTAATACTGATTTTTTTTTACTCAAGCCAAACAAGTATGCAGCAAGAGATCCTGTCCATACACCAGTTAAGGGAAGCGGAATTCCCACGAAAAGTATTAAGCCATAGAATTTTAATAAATAAATCATTCTACCTTTTTTTTTTGTTCTATTGAAAATAAATCTTAAGATGTTCTTAAAAAAATAATTTTTAGATAATAATTTCATAATGGGTCCCAAAGCATATAACACCATAACACCTATAAAAGCATTACCTAACAATGAGAGTATTACAATTTCATATAAAGAAAGTGAATAATATTTAAATGCCCAGGGAATCGAAGCTCTAAGTTCAGTTATTGGCAACATAGACATTATTAGTACTTTTAAATACTCATTATTTAATAATATATCTAAATAATTCATACTTTAATATAATATTTCTGTTCGATATAATAAATTTAAAAGTAAAATATTTATAGTTGAGTAATTTTAGTATAATAGTAAATTTTTTAAGAAAGTAAGTTTTACTAATTCAGTATAAGATTAACTACAGATACGATATCAAGAACATTTAAAAATCCATCTGAATTATAATCAGCAGCTAAAAATTCATTTTGTGATGGTTCCGAAGTATCTAGAATGTAGTTAACAAGCATAACAATGTCTAAAACATTAATTAAACTATCTGAATTAATATCACCAGATTCATAAGTATTTATAGAAATAGTTTCTATGTGTTCAAATCCAGTTTGACCATAAATATTTGTTACTGAAAGCCTTACTTCGTAATCACCACTTTGTGTAAAGGTATGCTCAGCAAAACTCGAAGTATTAATCTCAGTTGAACCATCCCCAAAATCCCATGTCCAAGTACTTAACTCTTCCATATTTACAACTTCTGATAAATCAATAAATATAACTGAATTGTCAATAACTTCATACTCAAATAGTGCAATTGGACTTTCATAGATATTTGGTATTAAATCAACAAGAGCGTTTTGCCAAGTATCGAAACCTCCCATTGTACTTAAATTGAAATAGCCATTATTATAACCTCCCCAACCCCAATTGCAATGTAAATTATTTCCTTGATATCCATCAACATTCCAAGCATGACCACCATTACCATAACTATCACTAAACCCACTAAAAAGAATAGGCTTAGAATTATCTAATTGGTCTTTTAGAATGCTTCTAAAATCCGTTATGTTATCAATAACATCCCCATCAGCATTACTTACAATATCTGAGTATTTGAAAAAGGTTTGCATGGCATACTCAGCAGAAGGATATACACCTTCACACTGGGCACCTGAACCACTATTATCATAATCCATATTAACAGCAACTCCACTATGATATAACAATAATCTAGAAGGGTTCGTAGCATATGTAGGTGCCATTGAATCAAAATCATAAAAGGATGTACTAAAATCAACTGAAAGTTCACCTAAATCATTCTCAATGTATGTATTAGAACCTTGACCTTGCTCGGGAAATCCCCAATAATACATAATTTGGGCCATAGAGACTGCAACACATCCAACTGGACCGTTGAAACCAGTCTCTGATGTAAGAGTATTGTTCCATGATCCAGATTGATCAAATTCTGCATCAATAAGAGGACTAACATTGCGGTAATCTCTCGATGAAAAATCATTATTAATAAAAACGTTCCATTCACTTTCAGCTTCAATACTTCTATTATAATTAGAATTCAATGAGTTATAAATACTATTTTTTTGACTATTTATAAAGAAGTCGAAATTATCAGGTAAATCAAAATTTTTAAAAGTTGAATCAAAACTATAACCAACTATAGGATTTACTTTATCTGAGGCAGCGACTAGAACAAAACCTTTTGGAGATAAATGATGTAAATAAATTACAGTAGTATTATTTTTTTTAATAGGGACCGTTTCAATTATAGTATAATTCTCTTTATTTGGAGACGAATTATATTGTTTATTAACATTTAAAGCAACAACTGTAGATTTTTGTAAGCTAACAGGTGAAGTGAAAACAAGATTTAGAACGGATAGTATAATAGATAATTTAACCATAAAGTATATTATAATAGATTTACTTAATATAAAAGATAGAGTTTGTAAAAAGTTATAACAATAAAATCATTATACAGCTTCAAATTTTAATACTTTATCAATTTTCGTTTTAATTGCATTTTCATATGATTGTTTTAGTAGATTAAAATCTTTTATGGGTTTATTATCTACAGTACAGTATCTGGCTGCCCATTTATATCCATCATCAACCGAAAAATCTAAATCACCAGATTTGATTAATTTTTTTATAGCAAGAGCGCATCTCCATAAGTTGGAAAAATCTTTTTTTTCAAGATTAATAACTTTTTTAAAGTTCTTATCAAGAAAATCTAAACGTTCAAATTGATTTTTAAATTTCATTATATTTCCGCTTTCATCATAATCATAATGCTTTTTAACAATAAAGTCACCCGAATTCCAATCTCCTCTATATTCTACTACCATTTTTTTTTGACCATTTACATAATACTCAGTAGTTTTTCTTTTAATTTTTCTTTTCATTTTGACTTTAATGATTTATTTATAATTTTAGATATTATAGAAAACTTTTTGTGTGATTCTTTCAAACTACCATCTATACGACTAATATATAATGATATATCATCACATTTGTCTAATGTGTTGCAAAATATTTTTTTTTCAGTATTTGTCATAATTCTTATCACTTGTTCATTAAAATCTTTAGAATTTCTAGATATTTTTTTATCAATAAGCAAGGTACTTTTTTTCCAAGTTTTACCTAACAATTGTAATAATTTAATATAATCAAATTTTAATTTATGTTTATTTCTTATTTCTTTTTTTTTCATTTTATAAACCTACAAATTTAAAAAAACCTTCGAAAAAAAATAGTCAAAAAAAACTTTATTAGCCTAGATCTTAAAAAGCTATTTATCTTTAAAGTTTCAAGTAAACTCTTAAAAAAAAACTTATTTTTTTTAATAAAAAAGTATAACAAAAAAAACACTAGTAAGACTATAATAAACCTATTCATTTTTATAAAATTAATATATAATTATTGATAATTGTTAAATCATTTAATATAAAAACTTAATCAATTTTTCCTTCGATTACTATTCCTTCTATCTTTAATCCTTCTATCTGTAAATGCTACGGAAACATGTTTTATTCTTCTATTGCTATTTCTTCTATCTTTTACTCGTTTATCTTTTAACATATTTATTCCCTTTTTTGGGTTAAGATCTTTTAGTTGTTCATTCATAGGTCTTGGTATTCTATTTGGATTTGATGAGCCTAGTTTATTAGTCATAAATTAGTATAATTAGTTATTTAATATCTATTTCTTTAGTTAACGAAGTCATAGAGAACTGCTAGGAATATCGTGGAGTAGTTCGACCTCCATTGACGGGGTGTGGGGCTTCACAGACACCCACCTACTCCACAAGTTTCTTTAATGATAAAACATGTCTTGGCGTTCTCTTGATCCCCAACCTAGTGCGCTAAGTAACTGCTCTACGACCCAATTAGTCTTTATATTTTTGTATTAGACTAATTATATCTGTAAGTGAGTTTTTGATATTTTTTAAATCTTTTTTAATATCATTAATACTGTTAGATGTTTGAGAAGTAGAAATATCGAAATCTTTACTTAGGTGTAACTTAGCGCCTTTAATAGTATATTTTTTTTGATAAAGCAATTCTTGAATATACTTTATTAATTTAATATCACTATCTTTATAAATCCGATTTCCAGCAGAATTTTTAATTGGCTTTAAAACAGAAAATTCGGTTTCCCAATACCTTAAAACGTACTGTTTTAGTCCAGTTATTTTACTAACATCGCCTATAGAATAATAAAGTTTACTAATTTTTTTAAGTGCCATAATCTTAGTTTTTAAGTTAAAGTAATACTTTAAATATATTGAAGAAAGTTTTTAAAAAAAAGGGTATTTAACAATTTGTTACAAACAGTTAAACTAAAGGGTTAAAATTAAGATTAAATGCTTCAGCTACACCACTGTGATTTACTTGACCATTAGAAATATTTGTACCGGTACTAATAAATTTTGATGAGTTGTCAAGGCCATATAAAGCTAATTTTTTAATATAAGGTAGTGTAACATTTGTTAGCGCTAATGTAGAAGTATATGGTACAGATCCTGGCATATTTGAAACGCAGTAATGTACTACATTATTTACTTCATAAGTTGGCAGTTTGTGCGTTGTAGGTTTACATGTTTCAACACAACCGCCCTGATCTACTGCTACATCTACAATGACAGATCCTGAACTCATTAAATTTAGCATCTCTTTAGTAACAAGATTTGGTGCTTTACTGCCAACAATTAAAACTGAACCTATCAATAAATCAGTATATGATAATAGATTGCATATATTTTCAAAATTTGAATACATCGTCTGAACATTTGCAGGCATCACATCATCAAGGTAGCGCAATCTCTGCATATTAACATCAAGTATATAAACCTTTGCACCAAGACCAGCAGCAAGCTTTGCAGCGTTAGAACCTACAATTCCACCACCTAATATTGTAACTGTAGAAGAATCTACACCAGGTACACCGCCGAGAAGTTTTCCTTTACCATTCATATTAGCCTCGAGACACTTAGCTCCGTTTTGAACTGACATTCTTCCAGCTACTTCACTCATTGGAATAAGGATTGGCAATGAACCGTCGCTATTTTGAACGGTTTCATATGCAATAGCGGTACAGCCACTATTTAAAATTCCTTTAGTTAGAGATTCTGATGCGGCAAAGTGAAAGAAAGTAAATATAATATGGCTAGGCTTAATTAGTTTAATTTCACTAGCCTGAGGTTCTTTAACTTTGATAATAAGTGTAGACTTTTCATACACTTCTTCCAAAGTATCTAAAATATCAGCACCTGAATCAATATAGTCCTGATCAGAAAAACCACTGCCATAGCCAGCGCTTTTCTGAACGAAAACCTTATTTTTTAATTTAACTAATTCTGAAACTCCAAAAGGTGTTAAAGAAATTCTTTGTTCATTGTCTTTAATTTCTTTCGGTATACCTAGAATCATACTAGTCTTTCAATAGTGCTTTCATACTAAGACTAATTTTACCAGAATCATCAACCTTAATAATTTTCACATCAATCTTATCACCAATATTTAAACAGTCAGTGACTTTATTGACTCTCTCTTTTTTTATTTCAGATATGTGTACAAGACCATCTTTTGTTGGAGAAATTTTTACAAATGCACCAAAATCTAAAATTCTTACAACTTCACCGTTTAGTATATCTCCAGTTTTTGGAACATATGTCATTCTTTTTATATAATCTAAAACACTGTTTATATTATTTTGGTCTAGTCCAAGAACAGTAGCAGATCCATCTTCTTCAACATTAATCTCAACTTCATATTCTTCAGCAAGACCTTTAATGTTTTTTCCACCTGGGCCAATGAATGCACCTATCATATCTGTTGGCATACTAGTTTGACCAATCTTAGGAGCATGAACTGAAAGACTATCTCTATGTTTATCTATGGATTTATTCATCTCATTTAAAATATGCACTCTCCCATCTTTAGCTTGATGCAATGCTTCTCTTAAAATATCAGAAGATAATCCATCAACTTTAATATCCATTTGTATTGCTGTTATACCTTCCATTGATCCTGCAACTTTAAAATCCATATCTCCAATATGGTCTTCTGTTCCCAGAATATCTGTTAAAATTGCATACTTACCATTATCATCCATTATTAAACCCATAGCTACACCAGCTATCGGGTTTTTGATTGGTACACCAGCATCCATTAAAGCTAAAGAACTTCCACACACAGATGCCATTGATGACGAACCATTAGATTCAAGAATTTCTGAAACTAATCTAATTGTATAAGGGAAATCTTCAAAGGATGGCAAAGTCGGCAATATTGATCTCTCTGCGAGATTACCGTGACCAACTTCACGTCTAGATAGACTAAATTTACCTCTAGCTTCACCTACACAAAAAGATGGAAAATTATAATGAAGCATAACTCTTTTATATGATAGACCTTCTATACTATCAATCATTTGCTCATCTCTTTTACCACCTAGAGTTGCAGCTATTAATGCTTGAGTTTCACCCCTAGTAAAAGTTGCAGAACCATGTGAACGAGGTAATACGGACGTATCTATATTAATATCTCTTACAGTTATTAAGTCTCTACCATCGGCTCTCTTACCATTTAAAGTTTTTTCTCGAAGGTCTAAGGCAACTAAACCATCGATGTATTTTTTAATTTCTGATTGAGAATCAGGATATTCTTCCGCTAGTGAATCAAATATAGAAGATATAAAATTATCTACATCTAAATAACGAGAATGTTTATCTTTAGGATCATTTAAAGAAGAAATTTTACCTTCAACTAGCTTATCAATAGACTTATTTAAATCTTCATTAACCTCTTTTAACGGAACATCACGTTTAACTACTTTCATTTCAGATAATAAATCTTCTTGTAATTGAACAAGCTCTTTGATACCTTCATGACCATATTGGATTGCCATTAAAACATCATCCTCAGATACAAATTCACATTTTCCTTCAACCATTACAATAGATTCTTTGCTGCCAGACAATACAAGATCATAATCAGATTCAAGCATTTGTTCTTTTGTAGGATTCATAATTAATTCATCATTAACTCTACCGACTCTTACTGAAGCAATAGGCCCATTAAAAGGTATATCTGATAATGATAGAGCAAAAGAAGCTCCTAGAGCAGCAAAAACATCAGGTTCATTAACTTCATCATATGAAATAACATTTATATCCAATCTAGTTTCATTATTAAAACCATCAGCAAATAAAGGTCTTAAGGGTCTATCTGTCAACCTTGAAGAAAGAATTTCTTTTTCAGTTGGCCTTGCTTCTCTCTTAAAAAATCCACCAGGAATTTTTCCAGAAGCATAGTATTTCTCTCTATACTCAACAGATAAAGGGAAAAACCCTCTATCTTCTTCATGTCCTTTGCTTGAAGTAGCAGCAACAAGCAACATCGTTTCACCATATGTAACAACACATGAACCACTAGCTTGCTTAGCTAAATGTCCAGTTTCTAATATTAATTTTCTACCACCAAATTCTATTTCTTTTTTCAATTTCATTTTACTTCCTTATGTTAAGCTTTTTAATTAAATCAGTATACGATTTAATATCATTTCTTTGTAAATACTTTAACAGTTTCCGTCTTTTTGAAACCATTATCATTAAACCTCTTCTTGAAGAATTATCTTTTTTATTGATTTTAAGATGTTCATTTAATTGATTAATTCTACCTGTAAACAATGCGATCTGAGCTTCAGTTGAGCCAGAATCACTTTTATTTTCCCCATATTCACCTATTACTTTATCAGTCACTATTTTTTCCTTTCAAATTACTTGGACTATATCTTTCATTATTTGATTTTTTAAATCATTTTCGTTATTAAATTTAAATTCTTTTCTTATAAAACCTATGAACTCTACTACAACATTTTTATCGTACAAATTAATTTCTTTATTTATAACGTGAACTTCTAATGATATTTTACTACTATTTTTTTTTATAGTAGGGCAAAATCCAATATTACAAATACTTTTATATTTTACATCATTAGCAGTTAAAGTTACGGAATATACACCATTAGGTGGTATCAATTGTTCAAATGACATAATTTCAATATTTGCTGTCGGATAACCTAAGGATTTCCCTCTATTTTCACCCTTTACAACTTTTCCTTTTAGTGAATAATTACGTCCTAAAAGCTTATTCGCCTCTTTAATATTGTAATTAAGAATATTTTCTTTAATTGCTGTAGTGGTGACTTTTTTATTACTTTCATTAAAGTATGCTTCACAATTATCAACTTTAATATTTGATTTTTTTAAATATTTACTTATGTTTTTAAAACTACCTTTTTGATTTTTTCCAATTTTATTATCATATCCAAATAGTACAATTGAAGGATTATACTTATCAACTATCATGTTTATAAAATCTTCATAACTTTTGTTTTTAATATTTTTATTGAAACTTACCTCGCAAATAATATCAATAGATAAACATTTTGCTAAATCAACCTTATCATTGAATGTTGTCAAAACTTTAAAATTTTCATTACTAATAATATTCTTTGTATGAGGATTAAATGTTACTAACACAGAATTTAGATTATGAATTATAGATAATTTATTTAATTTATCAATTAAAAATCTATGACCTAAATGAAAGCCATCATAATTACCTATTGTAATAATAGTATTTTTATTACTTTTGTTTGTATCATTTAAATTATGAACATACATTCGGTAAGTCCTCAATTTGATAGCAGTTAGAAATATTATAATCACCTATTTCTGATCTTACCAATTCCTTTAAATATCCATATGTTTTTAACTTGTAGGCTAAGTCTCTAGCAATAGATCTTATATAAACACCTTTACCACAATTAACTTTAATTTTAATCACAGAATCTGAGTATTCTTTTAAAGATATTGAATGTATATTAACCAAAAAGGGTTTTCTTCTTATAAATATATCGTTTCGAGCGTATTCATACATTTTCAATCCATGAAATTTTTTAGCAGAAAAATAAGGTGGTATCTGACGAGTATTTATTCCTGTAAGTTCTAAAATAGATTTTTCTATATTTTTTTTAGTTATTTTAATACTTTTATTTTTTTTCTTTATAATTTTACCTGTTAAATCTAGAGTATCGGTTTCTTCATTTAAATTTATAGTAGCATGATAAACTTTATTTAATAACATAAATTTTGATATATTTTTCGTATTTTTTCCAAAACATAGTAATAAGACACCCGATGCAAAAGGGTCTAATGTTCCACAGTGTCCAACTTTAATTTCACTATTAATGGATTGAATTTTTCTAATAACATCATAAGATGTCATGTTTGTGGGTTTCCATACTGGTATTAAATCTTTCATCTATTTCTTGAGGAGTATATTAATTTCATCATAAGACTGCATACTACTATCTATATGAAACTTTAAATCAGGCACAAACTTGGATTTTAACTTAATTCCCATTTTAAATTTAATTTCTTTCTTCTTAAGTATAAGTAAATCCATTATCTCAGATGTAGTTTTGTCTCCCGAAGAATAAATACTTATGTGAATATTAGCAACTTTAATATCTCTAGAAAGATTAACATCTGTTATAGATATAATTGTATTATTAATATTAATATCCTTTAAAAATACATTGCTTAAAATTTTTTTTATTTGATTAGATAAACGTGTAGAACGTTTATATGGTTTAATAGAATTTATACTTATTTCAATTTCCTTTTTACTTCTTTATTTTCATATACTTCAATTATGTCATTAACTTCAAATTCTTTAAAGTTATCGATTCCTATTCCACATTCAAATCCTTCAAGAACTTCATTAGCATCGTCTTTAAAACGCTTTAAAGATGTTAAGTTACCTTCGTAAATAATCTCACCTTCTCTTAAAAGCCTTAATTTTGAATTACGTATAACTTTACCTTTACTAATATGGCATCCAGCGATCATACCAATTTTTGGAATTTTGAAAACATCTCTAACTTCTGCTGAACCAACAGATTCTTCTACAATGTCTGGCTTAAGAAGACCCTCAAGAGCTAATCTGATTTCTTCAATTGCTTCATAAATTATTGAATAATGTTTTATATCAACTCCTAATTCTCTGGAAAGTTTTCTTGCTATAACAGAACTGCTAACATTAAAACATATAATTATAGCTTTAGAAGCAGATGCTAACCTAACATCAGTCTGGCTAACCATTCCTACAGATTTAAGAATAATATTTACTCTTACTTCATTGTTAGATAAATTCATTAAAGAATCACTAAGAGCTTCTATAGAGCCATCAACATCACCTTTAATCAGAATATTTAGCTCTGATGCTTTGCCAGATTTTATCTCTTCAGAAATTTGATCCAATGTAATTTTTGAATGCATCTGATGAATGGCCTCACGTTCTAATCTAGAACGTTCTAATGATATTTTCTTAGCATCTCTTTCTTCATTATATATAATAAAAGATTCACCAGAAACAGGGACTTTTTCAAAGCCTAAAATCTGAACAGGATCAGAAGGGTAAGCCATTGAAACACTCTCACCTCTCTCATTTAATAAATCTCTCACCTTAGAGTATTGAGAACCACAAACAAAAATTTGACCTTTCTTTAATGTTCCTTGTTGAATAATTACAGTACCAACAGGACCAAGCCCTTTATCTAGCCTAGATTCTAAAACCATACCTTTTGCAAGGCATTCTTTTGGAGCTTTCAAAGTTAAAACTTCTGCTTCTAATAGAATTTTATCTAATAAATCATCAATACCTGTACCTATCTTTGCAGATATATGAGCACATTGAATTTTACCTCCCCAATCTTCAACTAAAATATTTTTTTCAGATAATTGTTTTTTGATATTATCAGGATTAGAACCTGGTTTATCAATCTTATTAATAGCAATAACCATTGGAACTGATGCAGCTTTCGCATGATCTATAGCCTCAATTGTTTGCGGCATTAAACCATCATCAGCAGCAACGATTAAAATTACAATATCTGTAACTTGCGCACCTCTTGCTCTCATTGCAGTAAAGGCTTCATGACCTGGAGTATCAATGAATGTAATTTTTTTGTCTTTTACATCTACTTCGTATGCACCAACATGCTGAGTTATACCTCCAGATTCTCCAGCTATAACATTGGTTTCTCTAATATAATCTAATAAAGATGTTTTTCCATGGTCAACATGACCCATCACAGTAACGACAGGCGGTCTATCTTCCATTAGAGATTCATCAATAACCTCATGCTGAATATCTTCTTTGAATATATCAATAGTTTCAATTTCAAAACCAAATTCATCAGCAATCATGGTAATTATTTCCATATCAAGTCTTTGATTAATAGTAACCATAAGACCTAAATCCATACACTGCATAATAATATCCTGAGCAGGTAATTTCATCATTTTTGATAGTTCATCAACTGTTAGAAACTCTGGAACTTTAATTGTTTTAACCTCAATTGATTCTTCGGGATTTTCATCTTCTACCTTTTTTTTGATTTTCTTTTTTGATTTTTTATTCAGCTTTGATAAGGACTCTGCAATATTTATTTTTTTGGCTGGGCCTCTAGATTTAGTATTTTTATTTTCAGTTATTTTTGATATATCTACTTTCTTAAGATTCGTTTCAGCAACTTCTTCTTTATTTTTTAGTTCACTTTGTATTTTTTCCTTAGACTTTCTTATAGATTCTTTCAGATCTAGCTTTACATTTTCAATCCTTGGTTTAACCTCTTTAAGTTCAGCATCTACAGTAGCCTGTTTAATTTGATTATTAGTTACTATAGCTTGACGAGCTTTTTCTTTTTGAACTCTTTCAACCTGACTCTTTTCCTTTGAAAACTCTGTTAAAATAAGAGAATATACCTCATTTGATACTGGCATCATATGATTTGAAACTTTAAAACCATTATTTTCAACAAACTTAATTATTTCATGATGAGAAATATTTAACTCTTTAGATATTTGATATATACGTTTCTCTTTCATTAATTATTTTTTTTAAGTTCATCCTTTATGCTTAAGGTTATTTTCTCTAAGGTTTTTTCACCTAAACCTTTGAGTGATAAAAGAACATCTTTTTCAGTTTTTAAAAATGTTGTTGTATCATTAATATTATTTTCAATTAACAATTTTTTAAATTTATCTGTTAAGTTTGAAAGATCGCTTATATTTAAACTCTTAGATAGAGAATGTTGACTTTCACTTTTCGCCTCTATAGTAAATCCAGTAACAGACTCAGTTAACTTTAAATTTGAACCATTCCTGCCTATAGCCATGGCTAATTCATCATCATTAAATATAGCTACAGCTATTTTTTTATTTTCATCTATATATAAATCAATTGGTTTCGCTGGAGACAATGCCCTTGAAATAATCAAAGCAGGTTGCTCACTAAAATTAATAATATCAATTTTTTCGCCATTTAATTCTCTTACAACAGATTGTATTCTGCTACCTTTCATACCAACACAGGCCCCAACAGCATCAATTCTTCTATCAGATGAAAATACAACAATTTTACTTCTATCACCAGGTGCTCTTGCTATATTCTTAATCTCAATTATACCATCCTCAATTTCAGGGACTTCTAGTTCAAATAATTTTTGAAGAAATACATTGCTAGTTCTTGACATAATAATTTCTGGCGACTTACCAAATTTGAGATCTACAGATTTTATTAACCCTCTAATCTGATCTCCTCTTTTAAAATGATCATTATATATTTGCTCAGTTTTTGGGAGTATAATTTCAATCTTATTGTTATCTGTAACAAAGATCCTATCACGTTGAATCTGATGAACATACCCTGAGTAGATTGAATCAATTTTATTGTTAAAATCATTGTAAATTGATTCTTTTTCAATATCTTTAATTCTGGTCGATAAATGCTGCTTAGCATGAGAAATTAATCTTCTACCAAAACTATCAGGATTTATAATATCTATGTACATCTCACCAGTTATCAATGTATCATCAGTTTTAATTGCATCTTCAATTGATATTTCTCTAACTTCATCTTTTACAACATCAACAACAAGCTTTTCATGAAAAATTTCAATATCACCACGTTCCATATTTACAATAATGCTAAAAATATCTTCATTTTCTTCACCATATTTTTTTAAAAGCATAGATTTAAATATATCTTCAATAATACTTGCTAAGTAAGTTTTCTCAACATTTTTATCTTTTGAAAGTAATGTAAAAGCTTCAATTATTTGTTTACTATCCAATTTTTACCTCATTTTATAATTTGCATAAAAAAAGTGGGGATAATCCCCACTTTCATTAGGTTTAATTTAAATATAAATAACTGTTCAATCAAAATTAATTTTTATTAAACATCTGTTCGTACATCGACTTTAGTTGGAAATCTGAGATTTTATCAACTTCAATAGTAGAATAAACACTGTGCATTTCTTCTAACCTTGAAAGATCTTTGAAAATCATACATAGCTTTAATTTTACATAAACTGCTCTATCATAAATACTAAACAAATCTATAGCATTTTTATACTTTTCAATAGACTTTTCTATATCATCTAGTCTTAAATAAAAATCACCATACATAAGGTTTAAAGATGCTTCAATATTATCATCACTTGAGCTGAACTTACTATTTTTAATCATAACATTAATGCTGTCTAATAAATTATTTTCCATGTAATAGTTAAACATATAGATGTAAGCTTGATTATATGATTCAGAAGCTGAGTAATCACTGATAACTTCATTAAAGCTTGCTAGGCTTAAGTCAGTTTGATTATCTAAATGTTTATTAGTTGCTATGCTTACAAACTTATTATTAGCTAAATCTGCTTTATTTGAACTATTGCTGTAAAAAATAAATAGTAAAAGAACAACTAAAATTACAGATGAAATTTTTAAAACATTATTAGGATTTGTTGATATATATGTTAATCCTTTTAGAAAAGAATCTCTTATGGGGTCATATTTTATTTCTTCTTTATTCATGGTAATGTACCCTTGCCCAGAATCGAACTGGGAGCCTTTCGCTTAGGAGGCGAACGCTCTATCCAATTGAGCTACAAGGGCATCCTTTTTTTAATTTTTTATATCACCTAAGTTAAATCTATATATTTTTTAAATACAATATTATTTTTCATCTTTTAAAGTTCTTTCCATTAGTCCAGTAATAGATTCTCTAATATTAACATTTTTATATATTATTTTATATACCTCAACACATATTGGCATATTAAGTTTATTTTTTTTTATAATCTCATATAAAACCTTTGAAGTAAATACTCCCTCAGATACCATTCCAATCTGTTCTTTTGAAGTTTGGATATCTATATTTTTAGCTAAAAGCAATCCAATTTTCTTATTTCTACTATACTTACTATAACAGGTGCAAGCTAAATCACCAAGACCTGATAAACCATACAAAGTATTCAAATTAAACTTATATACCTTTGATAGTTGCGAAATCTCGTGTAATCCCCTAGTAACTAAAGTTGCTTGAGCATTATCACCGAGACCCAATCCCTCGCACATTCCTGAAGCAATAGCAATAACATTTTTTATAGCTCCTCCTATTTGAACTCCTATAATATCATCTGATGTATAAATTCTAAAAGAGCTACTTGAAACTTTACTTTGTAATAGCTTCCTAAATGATTTATTACTTGAAGCAACTATAGATGCTGTAGGATTATCTTTTATTACCTCCTCAGCATGATTAGGTCCTGATAATATTGCAATATTATTAATGTTATAACAAAATTCAGATATTAACAATTCTGAGATTAACATTTTCTTATTACCTTCAATACCCTTTGATAGTAAAAGTAATTTTGCCCTTGATAAATCATACCTAGATATAAAACCATAAATACTATTGATAGGAATAGCTAGGACTGTAATATCCTTAAGATCTAGATCAGAAAATTTATCAGTATAATTTATTTTAGAGGATATTAATGAATCAGGGAGATATGAATGAAAATTTGTATTTACAAGTTTTTTTGATGTAGATGAATTCCTGTGTAGAACGGTAACACTAAGCTTTTTCTTAATTAACATATTAGCAAAAGTAACACCCCAAGTACCAGAGCCAATAATATTAACATTCATTACTAAATAACTTCTCCAATTTGAAAATATGTTTGATTAGCTTCATTTAAGTAGGCTTCTAAATCTTTTAAATTTGTTTTATTTACAACTAAAACCATACCAATACCTAAATTAAATGGTCTAACCATATCATCAAATTTAATATTTCCCTCTTCTTGGATTAACTTAAATATATTAGGCCACTGCCATGAACTCCAATCAATTTTAACATCTTGATTTTTTTCTAAAACTCTATGTGTGTTTTCTATTAATCCTCCACCTGTTATATGTGATAGGGCTTTCAACCAAGGCTTATCTAATATTGGAGATAAAATATCAAGATAAGATTTATGAATTTTTAATAATTCTTCATCTACAGAACATCCTAGATAATCGATATTTGATCCTATTTCATATTTATCTAATAGAACTTTTCTAGCTAGCGAATACCCATTTGTATGCAACCCGCTTGAAGGAAGACCAATTAAAATATCTCCTTTGCTAGTTTTTCTATTTGACAACATATTATCTTTTTCAACCACACCAATGACTGTACCACTAACATCATATTTTTTATCATCATAAAAACCAGGCATTTCTGCAGTTTCACCACCAATAAGAACACATTTATTTTCTTTACATGCAATAGAAAAACCTTTAATAACATTATCAAGAATATCATTATCTAGCTTTCCAGCAGCAAAGTAATCTAGAAAAAATAAAGGTTTGGCACCAATTACAAGTATATCATTAACACAGTGATTAACTAAACACTGACCTATAGTATCGTGACGATTGGCAAGATTGGCTATTAAGAGCTTAGTACCAACACCATCAACACTAGATACTAATACAGGATTAGAGAAGTCCTTACTTGGAAAATTAAAGCATCCACCAAAAGATCCTATATCTGATAAAGTATGCTTATTAAAAGTTGTTTTTGCATGTTTTTTAACTTTTTCAAGTCCAGTATTTGCTGCATCTATATCAACACCAGCTTCTTTATATGTTGTCATGTTTTATAAATCGTTTCTATTAAGTTTTCGTAATTAGATATTGCCTTTTTTCTGACGATAGACATTTTAGGAGTCATCTCACCTTTTTCTATAGAAAATTCTTTTGGCAAAAGCTTGTATTTTTTTACAGTTTCAAACTGTGCAAACTTATTCATAATTGTTTTAATTTCTAAATTAAATAAATTTAATACTTCTTGATGATCAACCATCGCTTCATTACTTAATTTTTCTTTATTTACTGAATTTAGATAAATATTCACATTTTCAAAATTTGGAACTATTAAAGCACTAATGAAATTTCGTTTATCCCCTATAATTAATGATTGTTGTATATATTGAGATTGATTAAGAGCGACTTCAAGTGGTAAAGGAGCAATATTTTTACCAGCAGATGTTACTAGGATACTTTTTTTTCTATCTGTGATTTTCAGAAATCCATCGTTATCAATAACTCCAATATCACCTGTATGGAACCAGCCATCTTCGTCAAAAACTTCATTTGTTTCTTCTTTATTATTGTAATAACCAAGCATAATATTTGGACCTTTAGCAAGTATTTCTCCATCATCAGCAATTTTTAGTTTTACATTATCTAACTTTACACCAACAGTTCCAAATCTAATATTCACTGGAGTATTACTTGTAAGAACAGGTGAGGTTTCTGTTAATCCATAGCCTTCTAATATTGTAATGCCAATTCCTGAGAAAAATTCTGCTATTTTTTGTGATAAAGGTGCACCGCCAGAAATAAAAAATTTAATTTTACCTCCTAGCTTTTGTCTTACTTTGCTATAAATTAACTTATCAGCGATATTGTGTTTAATTTTTAATAAAAATGGAATTGAATGCTTAGCATGAGATAAGTTAGTAAAATCTTTTCCAATTTTTAGGGACCAATAAAACAACTTTTGTTTCAAACTACTTGAATCTTGAATACCAGACATTATTTTATCATACATTTTTTCGAAAAAACGAGGCACGCAGACTACAATAGTTGGTGACACCTCTGACATATTTACACCAACAGTTTCAACACTCTCAGCATAATAAATTTTTGATTTTATATACATTGGAAAAAAATGTCCAGCCATACGCTCTAATACGTGACTTAGTGGAAGAAAAGATAAAAATGATTCCTTGAAAAGATTATCCTGTAATTTAACTACTTCAGATAAATTTGAAATTAGATTCTTGTGAGACAACATCACTCCTTTTGGCATACCAGTTGTACCAGAGGTATATATTAATGTAACCAAATCATCCTCAGAAATATTTTTCACATAATCATTAAGTATAGAAATATTACCAGTCTCCATATGAGCAGCACCAAAAGATTTTATTTCAGAAAAAGTATAAGAATGTTCATAATTAGCTGATATAGGGTCATCATCCATTAAAACTATATATTTTAGAGATTTGCATTCATTAAAGATTTTATTAATCTTATCAAATTGAATTTTATTTTCTACAAAAACTAATTTGCTTTCAGAATCATTTAATATGAATTTGACTTGTTCATCAATTAAAGTTGGATAAATTGTTGTTGTAGTCATGCCAACAGATAAAATACCGTAATCAGATAAAGACCAAAGATGAGATGTTGATGAAAGTATTGCTATCTTGTCCTTGGGTTTTAAACCAAGGTACAAAAGAGATGAGGATATATTTTCAACTATATCTTTAACTTCATTACCAAGTAATGATTTCCACGCGCCATTACTTTTGTAATTAAACACATTATTATTTTTTTGTTCTTCAATTACTGAAAAGAACATTTCTGGAATTGTTTTATAATTCATATTATATATATAATTAATTATCATTAATTTATAAATAAATAATAATAATAAAATAAATTAATTTTTGCCGAGGTGGTGAAATTGGTAGACACGTTGGATTCAAAATCCAATGTTTTTCGGAACGTGTGGGTTCGAGTCCCACCCTCGGTACATATGAATAAAATTGACTTACATGGATTAAGACATAGTGAAAGTAAAATAAAAGTACTTTTATTTATTGAAAATAATCTTGATAATCTTCCAATTGAGATAATTACTGGGAATTCATTAGAAATGCAAAATATAGTAAAAGATATAGCGGATTCTTTTGAGCTGAAAATTTCATTTCCCAATCATAAAAATCTTGGGTCATTTATAATAATGGAAAAATATTAAATAGTTATTTTTTACTATTTGAAATTTCTTGCAATTGATTAGATAAATCATCTAAAACCTTGCCAGCTTCGTTTATCATCGGTTTAATTAACTGCTCTGATTCGCCTGGTAAATCGCCGTCTGTATATATTAGAAAAGATATATAGACAATAATTGAAATGAAAGTTAACATCAAAAGCTTAAAAAACTTTTTTAGAATACTATATATTATAATTAATAAAAAAATTATTACTAATGATAGGTATATAGGTTCGCTTATTATTGTTTTATAAATACTTTCGAAATCCATACTTTAATTTAAAATATTTGTGATACAAATAACATTTTTTATTTTTCAAACTCTTTTGTGACACAGTTCTCATTTATAAATCATTTTATCTATTAATATTTTCAAAGGAGTATTTGATATGAAAAACAATAATAAAGAAATAATGAAATTAATTATAAAGCTAAATTTGATACTAGGCATGTATAATCTATTTTTATATAGTCAAGGTCACATTCTTTTTAATTTACTGGTAGGATCAGCTAATATTGGCGTTTGGGTTTTCTATGAAAACATTAAAAAACTGATTTCAAAAAATTTATCTTAAATTACCATTCTCATCATAGGATTCTAGGGTATCGACTAAATGTCCATCTTTATATAATTTTATGGATTTTAACTGCCCATTACTAAACCAATATCTTGAAATACCATTTAAAATATCATTATTATAGTTTGATTCACTTTTGACTTTACCATTTTCGTACCATTTTTTTTGTAAACCGTCAAGCTTTCCATTTGAGTAATTATATTTTATAGATAATTGATTATTTAAATACCATTTCTTTTGAACACCATTTTTTTTACCGTTCTTATAATTATATTCAATTTTAATATTGCCATTATCATAATACTCTTTTAATATACCATCTTCTATTATATCGTCTGATGGACTATTAAAATTTCCATAAACCCAAAATCTCAACTCACATTCAAGGTACTTATATTTGGAAGTATTAAATGTTAAAATTGAATTTTTATCATCTAAATATATTTTATCATTAATTTCTAATTCATTGTTACATTGTTTGATAATAATCTCATTAGAATTAGATATTATTGAAAAATCAACATCGCAAATCTCAATAATTATTTTCTTTTTTCTTTCAAGATTAATATTATCAATAGAAACTAATTCAAGTGAATAATTTCCATTAAAATTATCAATTAAATCTTTCATATCAATTTCTGACTGATATTTATTTTTATAAATATTGTACTCTTTTATTGAAATATCATTTTGTGAAAATAATAATGTTAATATAAAAACAAAAATGAATCTACAATTATTCATTATTCCATTTCGGTTTTCTTTTATTTAAAAATGCATCTAAAGCTTCATCTCTATCTTTAGTATTTAGAGCTATATTATAGTTATTACGTTCTACTTTTAAACATTGATCTCTATTTTTTTCAAATAAACTCATATTTATAGCTTTTTTAGAACTTTTTACTGCAATAGGAGCATTTTTAAGAATATCTTTAGCAATAAATATACCTTCGTCAAACAGGTTTGAGGATTTTACACAATTGATTGCAAAACCATAATCAATAGCTTCTTTTCCTGTAAATTTTTTTGCCGTAAATATCCAATATTTTGCATTTTGAACACCAATTACTCTGGGCAACCTAAATGTTCCACCAGCACCTGGAATAATACCTATACTTGTTTCAGGTAAACCTATATGAGATTCAGAAGTAACAACTCTAATATCACATGATAATGCAAACTCTGTCCCACCACCTAAGCAATAACCATTTATAAGACATATTGTTGGAATGTTTAAATTTTCTATAGAATTAAAACAATTATTAAAAATATCTAATGCATTTTGGGATTCTGATTTAGACATTATTTTTCTTTCCTTTAAATCAGCACCTACTGAAAAATTATCTAAGCTTGATTTAATAATTAAAACTCTACAATCTATATTTTTACTTATATCCGTAATAGTACTTTGTATTTGTGATAAAAAATCTGAGGACAAAGCATTGAAAGGACTTCGTGACAGTGTTAAACATCCAATATGTTTATCTATTATTTTAAAATTTACATTATTAATCATTTATATATTTTCTCAATTCTAAAGGAATTTTAATTTCCATTAGAAGTATTGCTTGACCGTAAGTTTTTCCTTGTGCATCATTTAACAAAGAATCACTTCCACCACCTCCCAAACTATCTTCTAAAATAAAATTTAAAGATAATAAATTATCTAGCTCATACTTTATTACATGACCTTTTACTATGTCTGTAAAAAAATCCTTAACAATTGTCGCAGTAATGTTTCTTTTAGCCCAATTATAGGTTTCAATATTATTAAATATAATACCAACATTTGAATTCTTACCTTTATCTCCTGAACGAGAACTAGCAATTGCACCTAATTTGACTATCATAATATTTTAACGTTTGTTGTAATTAATTTTTTATCAATTAAGGCAGGCCAAAAAGATATTACATCTTGAACTTTTGGTCTTCCTCCTGCAAATCCAGTAACTCCTGGTGGTCCAGATGTTATAATTGGAGATATTTCTTTACTGAATCTTTCTACTTTCTTTCTGTTATCATCTTTTACAGATAATCTGAGAACAATTTCATTAGCACCACCATATTTAAGATTAATGTTTTTATGACATGAGTTAAAACCTAAATATTCAGTATTTTTTTTATTAAAAGTAGTACCAGCTAATTTAAGTCTTTCCCAAATAGTTTTAGCAACTAGTTTTGCTTTATCATATGAGTTTGGACCTGAAATTGTTAATTGAGCAGAACACTTATAACCAGAGAAATAACTTATTGAGACTTTATATGTAGTGGTTGGTTTAAAGCCTTTAACACTATCTATAGAAACTACATTTTTTTTGCTTTCATTTAAGTTAAATGAAGTAAAATCTACACATACATCTGGTGATATATATTTATTTGGATTACCCATTTCGTATAATACCTGTTCAGTTACTGACAAACGATTAACTATACCCGATGTATTTGGTGGCTTTGTTACTGAAAAATCTCCATTTTTTTTTACTTCGACAATAGGATAACCAATATTAGATATATCTTCTAATTCATACCATTTAGTATAATTTCCACCTGTACACTGAGCACCACATTCAATAATATGTCCGGCCAATGTTCCTGATGCTAATTTATTATAATCATTACTTTTCCATTGATATTCATGCAATAGTGGTCCAAGCGTTAAGCCTGGATCAGAAACTCTTCCTGCTAAAACGATATCTGCACCTTTATCTAAAGCATCTTTTACAGAAAAACTGTCTATGTATACATTGGCTGAAGTAATATTGGTTAAGATTTTAGAGATACTTTCACCGGTTTCAAGATTTTTAAAATCTTCCCCATTTTTAATCATACCATCTATTTGATTAAAGATGTCATCACCTTGGATTACTCCAATCTTAAAATTATTTGTTTTTTTTAATCTCTTTTTTATTGCTTTAGCACATTCTAAAGGATTTACTCCACCAGCATTAGTGATTATTTTAATTTTATTTTTTTTAATGTTTTCTTGATTATCCACTATTAAATCAACAAAATCTCTAGCATAACCGAACATTTTATTTTTAAGTTTTTGTTTTTGCATTATTGATATAGTAACCTCTGCTAAATAATCCAATGTTAAATAATCAATTTTTCCATACTTTAGTAATTTGGTTGGTGCATCTATACTATCACCCCAAAAACCTTGACCATTTGCAATTTTTATAAGATTTTTCATACTTGAAAAACTCCATAATTTGCCTTTTCACTTAAATTACTATTAGATACTAAACAAAGACTTTTAATTAGCACTAACCTAGTATCTTTAGGTTCAATTATTTCATCAACCCACAGGCGTGCTGCACCATATTTAATATTAGATTGTTTGTCATAAGTAGATTTAATTTTATTATAAATTTCACTTTTATCTTTATCGCTAATTTTACCTAGTTTTGATATTTTTAATGATGTTAAAGTTTTTGCAGCTTGATCTCCACCCATTACAGCAATTTTAGAATTAGGCCATGCAAAAATAAAAGAAGGATTGTAAGCTTTTCCTGACATTGCATAGTTACCTGCGCCATAACTACCACCTATAATTAAAGTTATCTTAGGAACAATACTGTTAGAAACTGCATTAACCATTTTTGCTCCATCTTTTGCTATACCTGACCATTCAGCATGTTTGCCAACCATAAAGCCATTTACATCATGAATAAAAATTATAGGTACTTTATCTTGATTGCAATTCATGATAAATCTAGCTCCTTTATCTGCTGAATCATTATAGATAACTCCACCTAATTGTATTTGATTATCACTGGTTTTAATTATAG
>CBFHVR010000069.1:0-2521 GCA_965659495.1 uncultured bacterium | reverse complement strand
CAATAGTTCTTTTTGTTTTTCAACATTATGCTCAAAGATAGATTTACCATGTAATTCTCTGTCTGAACGAGAATGAGCATCACCACCAGGAGAAAGAAAATCTGTAGAAATATCACCTATTCCAGCAACATATGTAACCACTTTAATTTCTTCTTCAAGATTTGGTAGTTTGGTGAAAAATTCTGCTTTTGAATAACTTATTATAATTTCTTTAACAAATTCATTTCCACTTTTATAAGCGTCTTCTAAACGATCCATATCAGCTTCATATAGAAAAACTTGATTCTTAAGAACATTAGCCGCCTCTTTGGCATTAAAAGAATTACTTCCTAGAACTAAATCGATAAGCACTTTAATAGAAGGGCCACCTTTCATATGGGATAATAGTTCAAATGCATAAGTTGGAGATATTTCGTTTAGTGAAAATTTACCAAGTATAATATCTTTTAAAAATTTAGCTTTAATATCAGCTGCAGATGTAGTTCCAGGTATAACATTGTATATAAAAAAATTAATGGAATCATTTCTATCAATATGGTTTTTATCTTTTATTTGTTTGATTATTTCATGAAGAAGTTTACCATCATCAATCGGCTTAGGATTTAAACCTTGAGTTTTGCGATTATCAATTTCTGCTATATATTGTTTATAAATGCTCATATTATTCTCATAGATTTTATATTCTAAATTTAAATAATTTTATACAAGTATCAAAGTTTGCTAAAGGAGGTAAATATTATAAAAAAAAGATTATTTTATATTTTTAGAAAATCCAATAGCAAATACATTTGATTTCCTTTTAGGTAAATCAAACCGCGGATTAATGCCTTGAATTGGAATACCTAAATTATCTAAAAATTCAAATTCATACATAAAATACAAATTATAATCTTGAAACTTTTTTCTTATATCGATTTTTAATTCCATTTTATATTCAGGAACATAAAATAAATTTTCTTGATTACTTAAACGTACGCTCTCATAAACGCCGTGCCGTTCATGATTTAATGATATAATAACATCATTTTTTTCAGATATATAACCTACATAAATAAGTAAATCATCCGAATCTGTACCGCTATGGGCTGTAAAACGTCTACCATCATATAAATAGTAATCAAAAATATATCTTCCATACCAATTTGGTGTCCCATCACCTTCCAAACGATTTGGAAACCTTCCTGTTACTAAATCGGTATATTCTAAACCTAAAATTAATTTTTCATTATCAAATAATCCATACTTCCTAAAGCCAACCATTTTTGAAGCACTATGATCAGGATGTTGTAAAAAATCATATATATCCCACCTATGATCGTCCCAACCTAATTCAAAGTATAATTTTAGCTTAGAAGATGGTATTAAAGTGCTTATAAAAAAACTAACTGTTTGATCAATTTGATCAGAAGGATCTTGATTGTTATTATTTTCATATAAAGTCTTTTTAAAAAAACCTTCAAATGGCAAAAGCATTGCATCTATCTGACTAACATCATCATCAGATAAATTACCACCACTTAAGAAAGACCTAAAAAAACCGACCGATGTAATTAGATTTCCATGGTAAGTAATATCTCCTGCTAAACCTGTGTAAAAAGGTTTAACAATATTCTTATCTAGCTTTGAAAATACATACCTTAAATTATATCCTAATTGTTTATATTTTTTTTCTGCGGTTGTTCCAAGAAAAAAATAGTTAAAACCTGAAGTATTGTTTGACATGTGTAGTGAGTTATGAATTCCTGGACCCCACCACATATTTGTGTTAGCAAAACCAATTCCATAACTATTTTTTTGTAAGATTAATTGAGTTTCTCTTAGCCCGTAATCAATATATGGTTTATTTTCATGTGCAGGACCATCATTTAAAGCTTGAAACATTGGGTTTGAATGTTGATTAATAAAATGTAAATTTTCAGACGTGTGAATATATGGCTCTATTGAAAATAGAACAAAATCATTAAAATAATCAAAATGGATAGAGTTATAAAAACTACTACCCTTTCCAACATACCTATTTGATGTGTTCTCTAAATTTGGAGCATTATCATTATAATAGTACCAAGCGTTATAATTAATATCAGTTATATTTTTATAATTAGATTTGAACGCGGGCCTTATATCTAAATTAACATCATATTCATTTTGATTAAATTGTTGGCTTTCATAATAAAATAAGTAAAATGGATCAGCATCAAAATATGAGTTTGAGGAAAATAAAAAACTAAAAAATGTAAGTAAATATAACATGTGGTAATTTACCTCTAATTAATAAATTTTCAAATTAAAATTATATAATGTATTACTTTAACTAATTATTGTATTTACTAATAAAATAATGTCTTGAATATTTATTTGATTATCATAATTTAAATCACCATTATCTATATATTCATTTTGTATTATAGTATTAACAAGTATTATAACATCAAGTATATTAACTGATAAATCAAAATTTAAATCTCCCATCAAATCACTAATAAAATCGTATTGCTCAGCATAATCAAAAAGAGCATTTTCT
>CBFHVR010000068.1:0-3674 GCA_965659495.1 uncultured bacterium | reverse complement strand
TAAAATATTGTCTTTATTATATTCTAGTCGAAGACTATTATCAAATTGCAAAACAGAACCACCAGCCTCCTCAACCACACATTGGGCGGCACCGATATCCCATTCAGAGGTTGGGCCTAATCGAGGATAAATATCTGCTTTACCATCTGCAATACAACATAATTTTAAAGAGCTTCCCATTCTAATTAATTCATAATTGTCATATTGATTAATAAACTCTGAAACTTTTTCATTTGGATGAGATCGACTGATAACAATTCTTTTTTTATTTTCTGATTTAGTTACTTTTATTCTTTTTTCATAATTTTTATCAATTGATTTCCATGAACCCAAACCTTCTGAAGCCCAATATAACTCTTTTAAATAAGGGGCATAAACCGACCCAAAAATTGGATAATTATTTTTAATAAGAGCGATGTTGACAGTAAATTCACCATTTTTTTTTATAAATTCTTTTGTTCCATCTATTGGGTCAACAAGCCAAAATAAATCCCATTTTTTTCTTACTAAATAGGGAATATCTTTTCCTTCTTCTGATAAGATTGGTATATCTGGATAAAGCTTTTTTAATCCACTTTCTATTATCTCATGAGATTTTTTATCAGCAATGGTTAATGGAGAATTGTCAGATTTAGTTTCCACATCAAAATCAGTGTCATAAATTTCTAGTATTGCATCACCTGCTTTATAAACAATATTATTAATATTTAATATATCTGATTTTGTTAATTTCATTATTTAATCAAATTACTATTTTTTAAATAACTCATAATATCTTTAACTGCATCAGATACTAATATACCATCTGTATCAATTACTAAATCTGCATCGTTAGGAACTTCATAAGGGTCATCAACTCCTGTCAAACCTTTGATAAGACCCTCTTTTGCTTTTTTATATAAGCCTTTGGTATCTCTTTCCTGACATACTTCTAATGATGTTGAAACATGAACTAATATGTATTCACCATGCTGAGAAATAATTTCTTTAACATAATTTCTTGACTCTTCATATGGGGCGATTGGAGCACAAATAGCTGCACCTCTATTTTTAGTTATTTCACTTGCAACATACCCTATTCTTTTAATGTTTAAATTTCTATGATCTTTAGAAAAACCAAGTTCACTAGATAAATGTGTTCTTACTATGTCTCCATCTAACAATGTAACAGGCCTAGATCCAATTTCCATCAATTTAGAATATAAACTTTTAGCTATAGTTGATTTTCCAGAACCTGATAAACCTGTGAAAAATATTGTAAAACCTCTATTTAACTTTGGTGGATAAGTTTTTCGAAGTTCATCTGTTATGTCGTTATAAGTAAACCAATCAGGTATATCCTCACCAGAATTAAGCTTATCTCTTAGCTGTGTACCTGAAATAAACATAATATCTTTTTTATCTACATTTGGATCGTCAAGTGATACATATTTTTCCTGAACTTTATGATATCCTACCATTTTAAACATAACCATTTTAATATCTAGTTCATTTTCAAAACTTTGAACTAAATCCTGAGCCTCATAAGGGCCGTAAAATGGGTTCCCATCTTTATCATTACCTGGACCAGCATGATCTCTACCTATAATAAAATGTGTGCATCCATAATTTTTCCTAATGATTGCATGCCACAAAGCTTCTCTAGGTCCTGCCATCCTCATAGATAATGGGAGCAATCCTAAAAGCGTACTATTTTCTGGAAATTTTTTAATTATTTTTTGATAACACCTTACTCTTGTAAAATAATCAACATCCCCCTGTTTTGTCATTCCAACTACTGGATGAAGTAGGGCTTTTCCACCAATTTCTTCTGCTGCCCTTTGCATAATTTCTTTGTGAGCTCTATGCATTGGATTTCGTGTTTGAAATGCAACAACTTTATCCCACCCATTATCTTTAAAATATTTTCTAGTTTCATTTGGGTCTAATCTATCATTTAAAAAATCATGGTGATGCGGACGCTCTATACCAATAACTTGCCCACCTAAACAAACATCCCCCCCATTTTCAAATAAATACCTTACCCCCGTATGATCTATATCTGTTGTTCCATAAACTTTTTTAGCTTCTAATTCTTTATCATAATTCCATTTATCACTTATTTGAATTATAGCTATCAAATAACCTTCTTTATCTCTTAATGCTAATTTTTCAGTTGGATTAATTTTTTCTGCTAAATCTGATTCAACATCTAATATTATTGGCATCGGCCATATAGTATTATCTAACAATCTATTACTATCTAGAACAGAATTATAACACTCTTGATTCATAAAGCCATCAAGAGGTGAAAAAGCTCCATTTAAAATAAGCTCCAAATCACAAAGCTGCCTATCTGTAAGTGTCCAAGACTGATAATTAATTGCATCACTTTTATATTGTTTAGATTCTATATCATTACAATATCTATTTATAAGTTTTTTGCCGTGAGGTTTAATAAGATCCATTGAATATAAATTCCTTAATTTTTAATAAAACAAATTACTAATTATTATTTTTGGGCTGTTAAATTATATTGTAAAAATATATTACTATTAATCTATATTTTTTATTCTTTTTCTAAAAGCTGTTGATGACCAGTCGTGATCTCTTTTATGAAAATATAAATCACCTTTAATATCGTGTCCTGTGAAATTTTTACCTTCCCAATCGGAACCAAGAATTCTTACATCCCATTTATTATTATTTAACCAATCATATAAATCTTGCTCAGTATCATAAACAAATACTTCATCAACAAATTTGATAGCCTTTATCATAATAAGACGTTCTTCTAAGGTTTGAATTGGACTATTTTTAGGTTTGCCTGAAATTTTAGAATATTTATCATTAGGGTTTTTTCTATCAATAGTAGGGTCAGACTGAACCCCAACAATAAGATAATCACATACATTTTTACAATCTTCAAGCATTAAAATGTGACCAGGATGTATTAAATCAAAAGTACTAAATGTGATACCTATTTTATTCATCTTCTCCCAAAGCTAAGTGGCGGTGCAGGGACTCGAACCCCGGACACCCGGATTATGATTCCGGTGCTCTAACCAACTGAGCTACACCGCCCTTATTTAATTTTCTATTAAATGGTATATCATTCTAACAGCTACACCTGTAGCACCAACTTTTGGCTGATATTCAGGCTCTTTAGGTCCCCATGCTGTTCCAGCTATATCTAAATGACACCAAGGTGTATTTCCAACAAATTCCTTTAAAAAAGCTCCAGCTGTAATTGTTCCCGCTCCAGCTTTTCCTAAATTTTGAATATCTGCATATTTGCCCTTAATATCATTTGAATATTCTTCCCACAATGGAAGCTCCCATACTTTTTCACCAGTTGCTTTGCTAGAATTTTTGATTTTATTAATTAATTTTTCATCATTACCCATTAAGCCACTTGCTCTATGTCCTAAAGCGACCAAAACTGCACCTGTTAATGTTGCGAAATCAATCATGAACTCTGGTTTATAATTTTTTTCAACATATGATAAAACATCAGCAAGAACTAATCGTCCTTCAGCATCAGTATTTAAAACTTCAATTGTTTTACCATTATAGGCTGTAACAATATCTCCAGGTCTTTGCGCGTCACTTCCAGGCATATTTTCAGAAGCACCAATAGCAAATATTATATTTACTTTTGGCTGTAAAATAGATACTGCATTCATAACGCCCAT
>CBFHVR010000067.1:0-2417 GCA_965659495.1 uncultured bacterium | reverse complement strand
GAGAAAAGCTATAAAAAATCTTAAGATAAAACCTGATTTACTGCTTATAGACGGAAATCGCGCAGATATTAAAGATATTAAACAAAAAAATATAATAAAAGGTGATTCTTTATCTTATTCTATAGCATGTGCATCAATAATTGCAAAAGTAACAAGAGATAAAATGATGGTTGAATATAGCAAAGTTTTTCCTAAATATAACTTTGATAAACATAAAGGTTATGGAACAAAGTTTCATTTAAAAGCAATTTATGATAATAGTGCATGTCCAATACATAGGAAATCTTTTAAACCTATTAGTGAATATTTACCTACTTTAAAATATTTTAAAGATAATAAAAAAATTAGGTTATTATCCTGTCAAATTGTTGCTGAAAAAATGATTAAAAAAAACGCTAAGATTATTTCTTTTAATGAAGATTTTGATATTGTTAGTATAAAAGAAAATATTTTAATTTTTTCTTCAGTAAATGCAATAATTGGAAATAAAACAATTAATAGTAAAATTCCTCTTAATATAGTTAATTTAGATAGCACTATTAAAAATTTTATTATAAATCTAAATAGTGAAAATTTTAATAAAGTAAGAATTTATAATATTGAACTAGAATTAAAAAAAGATGGACATAAAATAAATGTTAAAAAAGATGATTTATACGATATTTAGAAAATTTATTTTTATATCTTTATTATCTTCAGTCCTATTATCAAAGTTCCCTGATGCAATCGGTTATAATGGTATGGTTGTTAGCTCAAATGAATATGCATCTAATGTGGGGATTGATATATTAAAGAAAGGTGGGAATGCAATTGATGCAGCTATAGGTGTTTCTTTTGCTTTAGCTGTTGTACATCCAGGTGCTGGAAATATTGGTGGTGGAGGTTTTATGGTTATTAGGACTTCAGATGGAAAAGTATCTACAATTGATTTTAGAGAAAAAGCTCCTTCAAAAGCTAGTAAAGATATGTTTCTAGATGATAGTCTTAATGTAATACCTGGAAAAAGTTGGTCTACATCGCTTGCTACAGGAGTTCCTGGTTCAGTAGCAGGTATGTGGTTAGCTCATCAAAAGTATGGTTCTATAAGTTGGGCTGATATTGTAAGGCCATCCGTTAAACTTGCTCAATATGGTTTTAACTTAGATCCATTAAATTGTTCATATTTAAATTCTGAATATTATAAAAATTTACTTTCAAATGATATTGAGGCAAAAAAAATATTTACTAAATCTACTAATTTTAAAATTGGAGAAACATTAATTCAAACAGATCTAGCTAATACTCTCCGTCGCATTGCTTTTAATGGTTATAAAGGGTTTTATGAAGGTGAAACTGCAAAAAATATTATTAAATGTATGGATCGTACTGGTGGAATAATAAGTGAACAAGATTTAAAAAATTATAAAGCAATTGAAAGAGCTCCTATTGAATTTGATTATAATGGTTATAAAGTATATTCTATGCCACCTCCTTCATCCGGAGGGGTAGCATTAGCAGGAATTTTAAATCAGCTTGAAAATGTAAATTTTGACTCAATCACATATCATTCAGCTGATTATATACATCTTATTGTAGAAGCGGAAAGAAATGTTTATGCTGATAGGTCAGTATATTTAGGGGACTCTGATTTTAATGATATTGCTATAGATGAACTAATTTCTGATAATTATAACAATTCAAGATGGAACGAAGTTGATTTATTAAATGCAAGAAAATCAAACGAAGTTAAAGAAGGTAATATTATATATAATGAATCGGAAGAGACTACACATTACTCTGTTGTTGATAAATGGGGAAACGCAGTTAGTGTAACTACTACTGTTAATGGATGGTTTGGAAATGGAATTGTCGTTGATGATTCAGGTTTTTTATTAAATAATGAAATGGATGATTTCTCTAGCAAGCCTGGTCATCCAAACAAATATGGATTAGTTGGAAATGTTCTTAATTCAATCGAACCTAACAAAAGAATGTTAAGTTCTATGTCTCCAACTATTGTTGAAAATCCAGAAGGTGAACTTTTTCTTGTTGTTGGATCACCTGGAGGTTCAACTATCATAACAACCGTAGCACAGGTTATATTAAATGTTATAAATCAAAATATGTCAATTAAGGATGCTGTAGAGCAATCTAGATTTCATCACCAATGGTTACCTGATATTGTTTATTTTGAGCCACTAAATTTTTCAAAAGAAACATTAAATTCACTCAAAAACATGGGTCATAATTTAAGCTATAGAAGAAGTATAGGCGAAGCTAACTGTATTAAAATAGAATATTTAGATGATTTAGATAAACAAAAAGGTTATATATTTTCTGGTGCTGCAGATAGTAGAAGAGGCGCTTCAGCAAAATCATATTAACATAAAATAATGAAAAATAAAATTGATAAATATATAAAAGAAGCTAAGGTATTA
>CBFHVR010000066.1:0-1627 GCA_965659495.1 uncultured bacterium | reverse complement strand
ACTACATATAAATATAAAATAATATTCTTCATATTCTAATTGAACATAGATTAATAGTTATAAACATAAAAATAATATTTTAACTAAAGTTTTCATATTTTAATATATGGATATAGGTGGATAGTTAAAAGTCTTTATTTGAGGGTGTTTGTCGACGAGAGTGAGTGTTTTAAAACACTCCATAAATCATTCTACGGTAACAGATTTTGCTAAGTTTCTAGGCTGATCAACATTACATCCTTTAATTACAGCAATATGGTATGCAAGCAATTGAAGAGGAATTGAAGTTAAAACTGGAGTTATAGAACTATGAAATTCCGAGATTCCTTCTAGAAAAATAAAATTATCAGCTAACTCTCTTAAATCTTTAGTATCAATAGAGCTAACAACTAAAAGATTACCACCTCTCGACTTAACTTCTTGAACATTTGATAAGATTTTTTCATAATTTTTTTGAGTTACAATAACTACTACTGGCATTTTATCATCTATTAGAGCAATTGGACCATGTTTCATTTCAGCTGCCGGGTATCCTTCTGCATGTATATATGAAATTTCTTTTAATTTTAATGCACCTTCTAATGCTACAGGAAATTGATATCCTCTTCCTAAGTATAAAAAGTTGTCTGAATTAGCATAAAGTTTAGATATTTGAAAAATTTCATCTGATAACTTTAGCAATCTTTCAATTGCACTTGGAAGCCTTTTAATATCTGATAAAACATCCGCACTTTTTTTAATCCCTAAATGCTGAGCAATAAAATTACCCAATAAAGATAATGTAACAACTTGGGATGTAAAAGCTTTTGTTGAAGCTACACCAATTTCTGGACCGGCATGCATATAAACACCGCAATCAGTTTCTCTTGCAATAGAACTACCAACAACATTAACAACACCCAAAGTCAGCGCTCCTGCATTTTTTGCCATTTTAATTGCAGCTAAGGTGTCTGCTGTCTCTCCAGACTGACTAATAGCTATTAATAAAGAATCAGAATCAATATGTTTATTTCTGTATCTAAATTCAGAAGCATATTCTACCTTTACAGGTCTTTTAATAATTGATTCTAGTATATAGCTTCCAATTTGAGCAGCATGCCAAGAAGTTCCACATGCAGTTAGATAAATATATTTTTTATTGATAATCTTTTGAGTGTAATCATAAATACCACCTAATTTAACAATATTATCATCATCAATTCTTCCTCTTATAGATTCTTTAATTGAATTAGGCTGTTCAAATATTTCTTTAAGCATAAAGTGCTTATAATCACCTTTTTCTATTTGTTCTAAACTATACTCAATTTCTTTGCTTTTTTTAATAATTTCGTTATCATGATCAATATGCTTTATAGTATATGCATCACTGCTTACTTCGACAATTTCACCATCATCTAAAAAAAGTATATTCCTACTGTATTCAATTATTGCTGATGGGTCTGAGGCTATAAATTTTTCATCATCTCCTAAACCAAGGATAAGAGGGCTTCCATGTCTTGCAGCTATCAATATATCTGGTCTATCCTTTTTCATAACAATAATACCATACGCACCAACAACTTCCTTTAATGCACTTTTAACAGTATTAAAAAAATCTAATTTTTGTGTCTTATGTATGTATCCAATA
>CBFHVR010000065.1:0-21398 GCA_965659495.1 uncultured bacterium | reverse complement strand
TATCGGATATTTGCAAAAGTTTGGTGGTAATATGCAACATCAGTTTGGATTTTCTATTCAAAATATAGGTCCACCTATTGACTTTATTGATAGTCAACAAGCAGATCCTGCTCCAACAAATATGAAGTTTGGAATTTATTCTCAATTATATGATGATGGAATTAATAAAATTAATTTACTCTTTGATGCAAATAAATTACTAGTAGCATCATACCCAGCAATGGATTGGAATGGTGATGGATTAATAAGTGGTAGTAAAGAAGAATCTCATATTGATCCGTGGTATAAAGGTGTTGTTACTGCATGGCTTGATGATTGGTATTATGGTGGAGATTATGATCTTTGTGAAGATCCATGTGGACAATCTACTATTGATAAAGATATTGTATCTTCATTTGGTACTGCAAGAGATAATCGTATAGGTGGCTATTATGAAATTTCTAATTTTGATTATATCAATAATGAAAATTTATATGCAACTTTATCAAGTTTAGATAATGCTCTAGGAGAATATGGAGATTTTTGGAGTGAGGGCCTTCTTTATGATGATATAGAAAATAATAATTTATCTGCTCTTGATGGAGAATATTTAACATCTATTGATTGGTTTGTAAAAAATAATCCATCTGCCTTATCCGGAAAAATAAGTAAAATGGATGATCAAATTATATATATTCCAAATTATTCAGGTTTTTGTGATGAAGTTTATAGCCCATATGGTGGAAATGTATATGCCGAAGGTGTTAATGTTGATTGGCATGGATATTCATTATGTTATGATTCTGAAGGAGAATCTTATATGGAACCGACTAATTTAGGTTCATTTAATGATCCAACTTGGATAATGAATCAAAATGATAATTTTGATGAACTATCATATATTGATATGCCTCATGATGGTCTAGGTGATTTTGATGTATTTGATCCTTCATGTGATTTCGATCAAAATTATATTTGCAATAATCAAGAGCTTAATGGATTAGTAGAAGCACCTGAAAATGGTGAAGCTCATTTTGATGTGGTTGTTGATGATAACGGTCAATATAATTTTTCAGATTCAGAATATGGAATATATAATGCTCATGGAAATTTTGAAAAAGGAACCGGTAATCAAAGAGAATTTAAAGACGAATTAGAAGAAATGATTTATAATTTTGGTCTTGAGTGGGAATATACCCAAAATTTTGTTATGAGACTTGGTTTTATATATGATTTAGAAGGTGATATAAAAAATCCAACTTTTGGAGCAGGTTTAAATTTCAATAATTATGGCTTTGATTTTGGTTATACAGCAGGTGATAAGGGTCACCCAAGAGAAAATACTATGTTTTTCTCATTATCTATGGGGTTATAAAGCTTGAATAAAATCTTTTTTTATTTTTTATTACTATCTCATTTATTGTATTCATATAAATTTGAATTAGAAGTTAATAAATCAAAAATTAATTTAAATTCAAGAAACTCTAATTTTTCTAATATGATTGGAATAATGGTTGAATTTGATGAGGATACCAACTCCCAAACATCTGGTAATGGAAAATTTTTATCATTAGAAGATTTATCTTATATTAATTATCCTAGTATTCAAAGATGTGATAAAAATTCTAAATTAGTTATTGATTTGCCTCCACACAATTCAGAATATTTTAGCTTGCAAATGTTGGGAGTAAAAAATTATTACGAATCTATAACCAATAATTTTATATCATTTGAAATAAATATGTTAGAAAATACATATGAGCTAAGTGAATCAATGGCTTACTATTCTACTTCTGATCAAAAAATAGGGTCCTTATTTTCTGATGCAATCGAATTAGCTTCTTTAGATATCGAACAATATATAGAAAATAACAATATTAATTTAAATGATGTTTTATTTGTTGTTTTCCACGCGGGTCTAGGACAAGAAGCCTCTCAAGAATTCGATCCGACCATATATGATATAAGAAGTGCTTATATTGATCCTCTAATGCTTCAAGATGTTTCTGCATCTTCTTGGACAAGTATTAATAATATTCAATCAGGAATAGTTTTACCAGAAACACTCAATTGGATATTCTATGATGTTATAGAAGATATTTTCCCAATAAGTTTTGTTGATGAAAATGATTTGAGTAATTTGTATTGTGATATACAAATTGGAATGACTGGTTTATTTGCTCATTTATTAGGATTCCACTTTGGATTTCCTCTAATGTCTAACGTAGAAACGGGTGATACAAGAATTGGTAAATTTGGTCTAATGGATACTGGGTGGTCAAATATGAATGGTATAATCCCTCCTAGACCTAATCCTTGGACACGTTCGAATCTTTCACAAAATGTTCTTGGATGGGTTGATGTTATTGAAAATCAAGAAAATTTATATCAAAATCAATCTTTATCAATAGATATTAATGCTATAGATCATCAATCTGATCAGATTTATAAATTTGAAATTTCTAATAATGAATATTTTTTAATGGAAAATAGAAATAACAAATTAGATGTAAGTGGTGATTACTCCAATATGTCTATAGAAGAAATTATTAATGCTGAAAATGAATTTGATGACAATTATTTAGAAGAAAATGATGCGTTTGTAAGTTTTTTTGATGTTGTAGAATTTTTTAATATAGAAAATAGTCATGATATTTTTGAGATTAATGATACATATAATGTAATTACAAGAGTTAAAAATTATGATTATGGATTACCTGGATCAGGAATTTTAATTTGGCATATTAATGAACCAAGCTCAGAAAATTATATAGTTGGAGTTAATAATGATTTGATGAATAAATCAATTTCATTAGAAGAAGGTGATGGGATAGAGCACATTGGAAATCCTAATTATTATTTGTTTACTGACTTTTCTAAGGGGAGTAATGGAGATTTTTGGTATTTATCAAATGATTTTTATCAGTATATAAATTACCAAGGATATGAAAATCAAAATTATTTAAATAATTCTATTTTATTTAACAATCAAAGTATTCCTAACTCTAAAACTACAGAAAATATAGATTCTAATATTAGCTTTGAAATCAAAGATAATGCTAGCAGTAGTATGACTGTTGAAATAACTAGTAATTTTAATCCATTATTTGATACTAAATATATTGCTGATAATATCAAAGTAATTGGCAATAGCAGTAATGGGTGTATTTACTTTAATGATTCTAATATTATTTATAAAATGTGCTCTGATTATAATATTAATCAATTATCTCAAGATGATTTGTATTTTGGTAATTTAGATTTTGTAAATGAAGATTCAAGAATTTTAGTTGATATAAATTCAAATCTTTATCTATCGGAAAACTCAAACTTTTATATTGAAAATGAATTATTGATTAATGGTCTAGAGTATGCGAGTGGTTATTATAATAGTTTAGAAGAAATTAGTGAGGTTCAAGATGCTTTATCTCTTGGTGATATTGATCAAGATGGTTATGATGAAAAATTATTAATTATAGATAATACCCTGCAGTGTTTCAATGCTAATGAATCTGTTTGTTCTGGTTTTCCTATTCATGGATTTTTTGAAGGTACCCCATTAATAGTTGATATTTTAGATAATGATAATAAGCCAGAAATTATTTGTAAAAATGGTGAAGTAATATCAATTTTAGATAATGAAGGTAATGTAAAAATAAATATTCCTAGTTATTCTCAAACTGATAAATTAAGTATCGTTCCAAATTGGAGTTCAAGTAATGCTGCTGCATTAATTAATGGAAATAGATTATTAATATTTGATAATTATAATTCAAATTATTCATATTGGTATAGTCCTAACTCAAATAGTTCTAATAATTCAGTTGTCTCTGGTCCTATATATAGGCAAGGCTTAGAATCTGATATTGGTGGAATAGATATATCTAAAGCATATAATTACCCTAATCCAATAGTAGAGGGAATAACAAAATTCAGATTTTTTGTACTAAACTCCAATAAGGTAACTATTAAAGTTTATGATGCTGCAGGTATTCTTGTTAATAGATTAGATATTGAGAATCTTGTGCATAATGAATATAATGAGGTTTCATGGGACGCATCAAATTTAAATTCAGGATTATACTTTGCAGAATTAAAATCTGATTTTAATGAATCAAAGTTAATTAAAATGGTAGTAGTGAAATGAAAAAATATTTTGTTTCTTTAATTTTATTTTCATTCTATTTATTTCCTCAACTAGATTGGTATAATCATCCTGAACTAGATTGGAAAGAAATTGAAACAGAACATTTCATTATTTGTTTTCATGATGAAACAAAAAGGAGTGCTGCTGAGACCGCGATTATTGTGGAAGAAATCTACCATAAAGTAACAAGATTATATGATTTTTATCCAGATGAAAAAACATATATAATCATCAAAGATGTTGATGATTATTCAAATGGTTCAGCATATTTCTATGATAATAAAATTATTATATGGGCAAAGCCTTTAGATTATGATTTAAGGGGCTCTCATAGGTGGTTGCAAGATGTAATTACGCACGAATATACTCATATAGTTCAGCTTGGTGCTTCAATGAAGTTTTCAAGAAATTTTCCTGGATCTTACATACAAGTCTTAGCATATGAGGATGAAAAAAGAGAAGATGTTTTATATGGATATCCTAATAAAATAGCAAGTTATCCTATTCCAGCAACTTCAGTTACACCGTGGTTTGCCGAAGGTACTGCTCAATATATGTATGATGGAGCAAATTATGACTACTGGGATTCAATTAGAGATATGATACTAAGAGATAGGGTCATAAATAATAACTTATTATCATTTGATGAAATGAATACTTTTGGTAAAAAGGGTATTGGAAATGAATCAATCTATAATCAAGGCTTTTCTTTAACAAAGTATTTAGTTAAACATTATGGTGAAAAATCATTAAAAAATATATCAAACGAACTATCTAAACCATTTATATTCTCCATTAATCAAGCCCTAGAGAATGCTGTAGGTATGACGGGTTATGATATTTATAAAAATTGGAAACAAGATCTTATTGAAATATATAGTAAACAGTTAAAAGAAGTTAAAGATAAAGAAAATTATCATATAATTGAAAATAGTGGAACAACAAATATCCATCCAGTTTTTTCAATGGATGGTTCTCAGATTGCTTATCTATCAAATAAGGAAAATGATTACTTTAGTCAAACCGATTTATATATATATAGTTTAGAAGATTCATTATCAAGCAAAATTGCGGGAAGTGTTAAAACTTGTCCTTCATGGATAAATGATTCTTTGATTATTTATTCAAAAATCAGTGAGCCCAATAAAAATGGATCAAAATTCTTTGATTTATACAGCTTTGATTTGATTGAAAAAAAACAAAATCGTTTAACAGATGGTATGAGATTATATTCGCCTCATTTTGATGAAATAAGTAATAAGATATACGCAGTTAACACATATGATGGAACATCTAATATTTTTGAAGGCCAATTAGACTCGTCTTATTATAGACAAATAACTGATTTTGACGATGGAACTCAAATTTTTTCATTATCGAGTAATGATACTCTAATAGTTTTTGATGCAGTTATTAATCATAATAGAAAGTTATATTCATTAAATAAAAAAACAGAAGAAATAGTCGATTTTATAATAAATGATTGGGATAATAGAGACCCTGTTTTTTCAAATAATAAATTTATCTATTCCGATGATAAATATGGCATTTTTAATCTTATTTTAAAAGAAAGAAATAGTAATGATACCAGCTATTTGACAAATGTTAAGGGTGGGGCCTTTATGCCTGATATATCCAATGATGATAAAATTGTTTTTAGTTTATATAAAAATGGTGCTTATCAAATAGCTATTTTAAATAATATGGCTAAGTATAATGATAAAATTGGATATGCTAACTTTAGTAGTGAAAGATCTGATTTTAATAATTTTCAAGATAATAGTGATTTTTATACTAAGCCAAAATCAAGTAAAATTTCTGTATCATCAAAATTATTGGAAGACAATGATTTTAATTATAGATCATATAAATCAGAAACCTCAGGTCCATTTGTTATGCCAAGATTAACATATGATTATAATACCTTTAAACCTGGCATTTATTTATTCGATAATGATTTTTTAAATAAAAGTTCAATTTTAAGTGGACTTAGTTTTAATTCAAACAGAGATATAGATTTATTTCTCTTATTTGAAAATAGTCAATATAAAAGCACTTACTTTTTTAATTTTTATTGGATAACAAGAAATAAATCTAGAAATCATGCATATATAAATGCAAATGGTGAAGTTATTCCAAGTATTAATTGGGATGTAGACTATAAATACCAGTTATTTTCAGCAGATATAGGTAATCGGTTTATAATAAAAAATCATAAATTTTGGTTAAAATATACATACTCTAAATACAGACAATTTTATAATGCTGTTCAAATCCAGGAGTATGATTTTAATGGCCCAAATATAAATACGATTTATGGAAAAGGTGCTTATGATTATTACAGAGGACATATCATCACATTTGAATATGATTATGAAGGAAGAAAGCCTCATTATCTATATAGTATGGTACCTAAGAGTGGTTTTAAGATAAATACATCCATTTCATATGAATCTAATTCAATTTTTGAAGAATTTAAGGTAAATCAGGACTATGGTGGTTTTATTGAATCTCTAGATTCACATAATACTTTTAGATATAAAATAGACTTATCTAATCACTGGATTCTAAATCCAAAGTTTAATATTACTATTTCTAATAATTTTAAATATTTTCATTTGTCAAATTATAAAGTAGACGATTTTTTATATTTTTTTGGAGGTGGCTTAATTGGTTTACAAGGATATACTTTTTATGAACCTACCTTGCAAGGCCCTAGACAAATTATAATATCAAATACTCTAAATCTACCAATCTTTAATCAAAAGTCTATTAAAGTTGGTCACATGTATTTAAATAGCTTGGCATTTGGTCTTAAAACTCAACTTGGAAAATCTTATAAAGGTAAAGTTATGGTAAGCAATATTGGTTATAACTTGAATGAAATGCCAAATGATGTCCTTGATATTTTTCAAAACTTAGAAGTTGAATACAAAGGTAACAATTATGGTAGTATTCAAGAATTCCTTGATTTGTCTTCATCAGTTGATGGATTAGATAATGCCAATGTTATACCTTACGATATTGAACCTTATTTATACCCAGATATATATGCAGAATATGATGATAATAATTTTACTCAAAATGGAAAAAATATTTTAGATTTAAGAGAAAGATATAACGCATATAAATATTCAATTGGTTTAGAAGTTAAGTTATTAGGTTATTCTTTTTACTCCTATCCAACTGCTCTAACTTATGAGTATCATATTCCTTTATCAGACCCTTGGGAGAATAAAGGAAAACAGTATTTAAAAATTTTATTTGATTTTAATTAAGGATTATTTTGAAGATTTTTTTACTTTTATTTTTTATTACATTAATCCAGTCTCAATCGACTAATCATTTAGTTTATAAAAATAATTTAGATGTAAGTGAAAATAAAACTAATAATAATGCATTTATAGCTCTTGCTTTATCAGCAGTTTTACCAGGTGCTGGACAAATTTATAATAAAAATTATAAAAGAGGTATTGCTTATTTAGCTTTTGAATTAATAAATCTTTCAAAACGTTCAAAATATTTAGATAAAGGAGATGAATTTGTTGTTCAATATAAAAATTTTGCAAATAATCACTGGAGCTTTAATAGATGGATAAGTGATCTTAATATTTATGCTGATGAAAGTAATCCCGTGAATTCAGTGATGCTTGACCCAAACAATGATTTTTTTTACCCTTGGAATGATTCACATCATATAGAATTTTATTTAGACGGTTATCTAAGGAGAACAAATAGTTCAAATGGTGATAGTTGGTTTGAAAATACGTATAAAACAGAGTGTAATGATGCTTTTGTTAATAATCAAGAATGTAATAATAATTTCTTTGGAGATGCTGAAGTAGTTAAAGATCATCATTTTTATGAAGGGATTGGTAAGTATGATTTATTCTTTGCAGGTTGGGATGATACAAAAGACGGAGAATGTGGTGAAGATACAATAGCTCAATATGGAAGTTGTAGTTATGTATTACTGACAAACAATACTGAAAATGCATATACTGATAATAAAATATATTACCAATATGAACTTAGAGATAAAGCAAATAAAAATTATGATATTGCTGAAAATGCATTAACATTTATCTTTATTAATCATGCTGTTAGTATGCTTGATGCATTTATTGTAAATTTAGCTGGTAATAAATCAAATATAAATTATATGACACAACCTACTTATGATAATAATAGAAAATTAAATGGAATTGAGTTTTCATTAAAATGGTAGTAAAACTATATTTAATATTACTTCTTTTTTTATTTACTAGCTGTGGAACATACAAAGTATCTTCAGAATCGTCTAGTAATAAAATAGATTATGTAAAAAATCTTATTGAAGATGAAAAATATTCAAGAGCAATTGATGAATTGAATTATATTATGTTTAATGATCCTCTATCAGAATATTCTGCCCTTGCTCAGTTTTATATTGGTGAGTGCTATTTCTACCTAAATGATTTTAGTCAATCGATTATTGAATATAACAAATACTTAACAAGAAATGATTCTATTGAAGAATTAGTTAAAAAATCTCAATTTATGTTATGTAAGTGTTACTTTAATATTTCATTAGAATACAATAAAGATCAATCAGATACATATATTGCGATTGAAAAATTACAATATTTTATTGAAAAAGAAACGATGAGAGACTACATTGAAGATATTGAAATTATGATATTAGATTTGAGGACAAAGCTTGCAAAAAAAGATTTTTACACAGCTAAATTATATATAAAATTAGAAGAATTAGATGCAGCCATTATTTACTATAAAAATATAGTTAATGACTATTATGATACTGAATTTGTTAATAGTGCTTTGGCAAATATTTCATTAATATATTGCATAGATGGTATCAATAAAGCAAAAGTTTTCTTAGATAAACATAAAGATAATTTTCTTGATTATTCAAGTTTCGAAGAAATTTTTAGACTAGTAAATTCTTTGAAATTAAATGAAAATGAATCTTATTATCTTTCTTATTTGAAATGAAAATATTTTTTTTTGGCGGTACATTTGATCCTCCACATAATGGTCATCAAACAATAGTTAATTACTGTTTAGAAAAATGTGATAAGCTAATTCTTGTACCGAATAAAAAATCACCACACAAAAAATTTCATCCAAATGCATCTGCAAAACAAAGAAAAAAAATGTTAAGTATTTTATTTGCTCATAATAAAATTAATATTTGTGAATTTGAATTAAAATCAGCTATTGATAATTATACTTATTTAACAATTGATTATTTGAAAAAAAAATATAAATCATCAGATTTAACAATGATATTAGGAAATGATCAGTTGTTAAATTTGAAAAATTGGAAAAATATTAATTATATATTATCTGAAGTAAAAATTTTATGTTTTAATAGATCTGTTTCAAAAAATATAGAATTGAGTAAAAGTTTGAAATATAATCTTAAATTTGTAGAGAATTTTAAGGTTAATATATCTTCTAATACGATTAGAAAAAATATATTGAATAAATCGCTTGCTAGTATTGAGCCTATGCTAGATAAAAAAATTATTGACTATATAATAGAAAAGAAGCTTTATGTTTGAATTTATTTTTTTAAATCCATACATAATATTTTTTTTAGGAGGAGTTTTTTTATATATCGGCTCTGAATTTCTAATTGATAATGCAATTGTTATTGCAACTAAATTTAATCTATCAAAAATATTTATTGGAAGTACCATTGTTGCTTTAGGTACAAGCCTGCCTGAGATAGTTGTAAGTATAATTGCAAATATTAATGGTAATTCTAACATAGTAATAGGGAATATTGTAGGTTCCAATATTGCAAATATAAGCTTGGTTATTGGAGTTTTACTTTTGTTTAAAGCAATAAATATAAATAAAGATAAAAATATAAAATTTCATTTATTATTTTTGTTATTTATAACAGTTCTATTTTATTTTTTACTTCTCAATTCTCATATTTCAATTTATTCTGGATTATTTTTAATTTCTCTATTTGTAGTTTACATAATAGTTTCAATATCTTACTTTAATAATGATAGTTTTGAATTTTCTAATGACAACCATTCAGATTATCCCATTTTAAAAGTCGTCTTTAGTTCGGTGCTAATTTATTATGGTTCAAATTTGTTTATAGATGGTGCTATAGGAATTTCTTTAAAATTAGGAGTCAGTGACCTTATTATTGGCATGACAGTTGTTGCGCTTGGAACTAGTGTTCCGGAGATAATTGTATCAATAAATTCCATACTAAAAAAACAAATTGATATTTCTATCGGCAATATTATTGGATCAAATATTGCTAATATTGTTTTTGCAATTGGATTATCTAGTATAATTAGGGATATATATTTTAATTATAGCTATTTAATTATTTATAATAATTATATGATTCTTTTAACATTTTTGATTGTTATATCATTATTAGTATTCAAAAAAATTAGTAAAAAATTTAGTTTATTATTTATTAGTATATATTTTGTTTTTATATATTTAAATTTTTATATCAGCAATTAGGTAAATATTTTATGATTAAATTTGACAATGTAACAGCTACGTATAAAAAAAATATCGGTATTTTTAACATTTCATTTGAAGTTAACCCAGGTGAATTAGTTTTTATAATGGGTCCAACTGGAGCAGGTAAATCCACAATATTAAAAACAATATATAAAGATATACATATTGATTCTGGAAAAATACTCCTTAATAAAAAAGAAATTTCTAACTCTAGTAGTAATTTATCAATATCAAATACTAGGAGTGAAATTGGAATGATTTTTCAAGATTTCAAATTATTAAATGATCGAAATGTTTATGATAATGTGGCCTTACCACTTAGAATCTCAGGAATTTCAAGTAAAAACATTAAACATATGGTTCGAGAATCATTAAATAAAGTTAATATGTCAAATTATGAACTATCATATCCTCTTGAATTAAGTGGAGGTGAGCAGCAGCGTATTGCTATTGCAAGAGCTTTAGTAAATAATCCTAAAATAATTTTAGCTGATGAACCTACTGGTAATTTAGATCCTAACATTTCTGATGAAATATTAGATTTACTAGAACTGTTTACTGATAATGGATCAGCTGTATTGATGTCTACTCATAATTTTCCATTAATTAAACCAAGAAATAAAAAATTTATTGAATTAAGTAAAGGAAGAATGGTTTAATGTTTATAAATAAAGTTATTTATTTGATTCAAGAAGGATTTAAAACAATATATCGTTCGTTTATTCCATCTGTAATATCATCTCTAACAATAGGTATAAGTTTGCTTGTACTTTCGGTTTCATATTATCTATATATAAATTTAGAATCTTTTACATCCGATTTTAAAAATGAGTATAAAATAGAAGTTTTTTTTGATGGTGATTTAAGTCAAGAAGTATCACTAAATATTTTTAATGCAATTTTATTTATTGATGGGATAGAAGATGGAGTTTTTATTGATAAAGATGCAGCTGCTAATATTTTCAAAGATGAGTTTAATGAAGAAGTTACTAAAATTATTGGACAAAATCCTTTGCCAATGGGAGGTATATTTGGAATATCTAGTGATTATAGGTCCTATGATTCTATGTCAGAAATTACTATGGAGATTAAATATATTACTGGTGTTGAAGATGCAGTTTTTCCTCAAGAATCAATTGTAAAATTTGATCGTTCAATTAGAAATCTTTTAAGTTTTTCTTTTTTGATAGGTCTATTTATAATAATCGTTTCATATTTCTTTGTTTCTAATACTATATTATTAGTAGTACATTCAAAAAAAGATGAGATTAAAGTACTGAAGTTATTAGGTGCAAATGATTTATTTGTTAAAGCACCTTATATCATTAATGGAATTTTAGTTGGTTTATTTGGTTCTATTATTTCATTAATTATGCTTTTCCTTATAGATAACATTTCTATTTATATTATACTTCCATACTATGAGTTTAACTCAGCTAATTATAACTTCATAATTGCATTTAATTTATTTTTTGGAAGTTTCCTTGGTTTGATTAGTAGTACAAGATCAATTAATAAAATTTATAAAAAATAATAGGAAAAATATGCCTAAGACATCAGCTAAAATTAAAAAAACACCTAAGAAAAAAAATATTTCTAAAAGTTCTAAGACGAAGCAAAATGTTAATGAATTAAAAACTAAAGTAAAATTGAGCGAGGATAAGCATATTAGGCTTTTGGCTGAGTTTGATAATTTTAAAAAAAGAAAAGTTAACGAAATTGAAAAATTGATTAAGTATGAAGGTTTTGATTTTTTTAAGTCTGTCCTTCCTATTTTAGATGATATTGATAGAACCTTAAATTTAAAAGATGTTAAAAAAAATAAATCTATTTTTGATGGTTTTAGTATGATTAAATCTAAAATTTCAAATATACTAGAGTCAAAAGAAATAGCAACTTATGATTCTATAAATGAAAATTTTAATCCAGAGTTTCATGAAGCAATAATGATGAAAAAGTCAAAAAAAGATTCAAACTTAGTAATTGAAGAATACGAAAAAGGATATATGTATAAAGATAAAGTTTTAAGACATGCTAAGGTAGTTGTGAGTGAGTAATTTGTGAGAGACTATTATGATATATTAAATATTAATAAAAATGCAAATGCTAACGAAATAAAAAAAGCATATAGAAAAGTTGCAATGAAATACCATCCTGATAAGAATCCAGGCGATAAAGCTTCAGAAGAAAAGTTCAAGGAATCTGCAGAAGCTTACTCAGTTTTAAGTGATCAAGATAAGAAAAATAGATACGATCAAATGGGACATCAACAATATCAACAGTTTGGTTCTCAAGGTCAGGGTTTTTCTGGTGGAATTAATGTGGAAGATATCTTTAACAGTGTTTTTGGTGGAGGTGGTTCTTTTAGTGATATTTTTGGTGGAGGAGATATCTTTGGTGGAAGGGGTTCTAGGCAAAATAATTCCTCTAGAGGTAATGATTTGAAGATTACAATTAATCTTTCTCTTGAAGAAATATTTAAAGGGACAAGCAAAACTATTAAAATTAAAAGATGGGAAAAATCAAACGAAGAAGCCATTAAATGCTCTGAATGTAGCGGAAGTGGAGAAGTTAGATTTGTACAAAAGTCTTTTTTAGGACAAGTTGTTAATGTCCAGCCTTGTTCATCTTGTTCTGGAATGGGATATAGAGGTGGAAGAATACAAAAAACTGCTGAGATTAAAATTAATGTTCCTGTTGGTGTTGGCGAAGGTAATTTTATGACTTTAGATGGTGAAGGTGATAAAAGTATAGTAGGAAGTCAAAATGGAAATTTAATTGTTTACTTTAAAGAAAAAGAGCATGAATTATTTACACGTTCAAATAATGATATATATATTGATTGTTTGATTAATTATGTAGATGCCGTTTTAGGAACAGAAATTAAAGTTCCAACGTTAAGTGGTTTTGTAAAAATGAAAGTTCCAGAAGGAATTAATAATGGTCAGTTGTTGAGATTAAAGAATAAAGGTATAAATGAACTAAATAGACATAGATCTGGGAGCCAATATGTTAGAATTAATATCATCATACCATCTAAAATAAATAATAAAACTAAGAGCATTTTACAAGATTTAAGACTAAATTTAGATAGTGAAACTGAATTTAAAAAAATTAGTAATGATTAATTTTATCAAAGGAGTGTTATAAGTGTATCAAAAATTTAAAGATAAGAAAATTGGTATTTTAGATTGGGCTATTTTTATTTCAATTCTTGTTATGGCATTAATGATATTTATACCTCAATTTATTTGGCAGGAAGAGGATGGTTTTAAGATTTTAAGAAGAGAAAGAATGGATATAATTTCTAAAGCTGAGGATTTCTATTTTGAATTAACTGGTGAATATACATTGGATACCGATGAATTATTTTCCTTGGTTGAATCTGCTACAGATTCCTTGATAGCTGATAGCTTATTCACAGGAAATCAAACCATATATCTTAATAATAAAATGTATAATGTAAATTTAGATTCAGATTTCCATATTATAGTTGATACAACTTTTAGCTCTATTGAAGTTTTAAAATATGAAGTTACTGATACGGTTTATACAATTTCAATGTTAAATAGCGAAACTAATATGCTTGATACAATTTTAGTTAACTCTAGATTATTTAATAGATATAAAAGCGATGAAAAATTTAATGAAATCATTGCTTTTGAAAGTATCGATAGGTTAGAAAAACAATCAAATTATTTACGAAGAAGATTTCATTTAAATGATGATTTAATTTATTGCCCAATTTCAGAGTCAAATAAAAATAAAAAATTTATTTTAAATATTGAAAAAAATAAAGATAATGATTCAGTATTTAAAATTACCTCCCCTATAACAAAACTAGACAAAGAATTAAGATATGGTATTTTCAGGTACAATCCTGGAAGTGAAGAATATATTTTAGGAGGAGTTAAGAGCTGGGCAGAGAAGTAGGGATTTCTTTTGCTTTCTATATCTCAAACTTCTAGAGGTTTTTTTTGTATCGAATGGGTCTCTACTGAAAAAGGTCCCATGATTATCAATCTAGAACATGTTAAATTAAATCTAGATTTCAAAAATAAAAATGATTTAAGTAATATTATTGAACTTTACAAATCAAAAGTAAAATCAGAATCAAAGACTTTGTCAATAGTTTTAGATAGTAGTCATTTATCTCTATCAGGAATGGAAGTCCTAGGCTCTAATGATAAAAATAAAAATATTATTGATTGGCATGAATCAAATATTTTAGGTAATGATTTTTGTAAAAATCATTATAATTATTATTTCCCCTTCTACTCAAACAAGTTGTCTAATTACCTTGGTGTATATTTACCGAGAAATATTAAAGACAATATTTTAAATTGTTCATTAGGGTTAGGTTATAAGTTAAGGTATTTATCAATTGATATATTCTCAGCAGCCTTAGGAGCAAAACAAATTTTTAATAATGAAATTAATGATGAGTACTTAATCTGGAAGGTTTGTAAAAATAACTCTCATAGATTAGTTTTATATGATGGATATAAATTAAAAGCTTATGTGGAATTATATAAAAAAAACGATAAGTATATTTCGAGGCTGTATGTTGGATCTAGTATTTATAAGGAATTATTAATTAATTGTGTTAATGAAATAGTAATTAATAAGTCTAATTTTCATAGATTCAAAAATATTTATATATATCAAACCATGCAGAGCAAATTAAATATAAACAAAATTGTAGATTTGAATTTTAAAAATATAAAAGTATTAAACTTTAATAAAATAATTGATAAAACAAAAGATTATAATCCTTTAAAGTTTGTATCCTATGTTGAAAATGGAATTGCTTTTAAAGGTCTAGATATTTAATGAATTTGCTTAATAATACAGGTATTCAAGATGATTTGAATTCTAAGTTTAAACACAGTGATATATCTAATGATAAAAATAATCAAAAAAAACTTGAAGATGTTGAAAAATTTAGAAAAAATACTAAGAAAAAGAATAAGAAGCATAGAAGTATAACCTCATATTTCAACTTAATTCAACTAATAGCATTGGTTTTGTTTTTATTTTTTTCTTACAGTTTCTATATAAGCTCTTTATCCCAGTATTCCAATAAAGCAGAAATGGATTTTACAGAATTATTTAGTGAATTAAGTAATAATCAAATTTTTTCGATAAATTTTTTGTATAATGATTTAGAGATAATCTTAGATTATAATGAATCTAGCAGTATTTATGAAGACTATGATTATTATGATTCCATATATGGAGATGTTAGATTCCTAATTAATAATAAGGAATCTCAAATCCATATAAAGGATAGTTATAATTTGAAAAATAATATTGACTTCTATGACCTTTTTAGTATTATTAGCTATATAGAAGAAATAAATATTGAAAAAGATATTATCAATAATAATTTAATTATTGTAGGAGATAGTATTGATATTGTAAATATTTTTGAAGCAACTAAGATTTATAATTATAATTTCAAGCTTAATCTAATAAAATCAAATAATAATAATAAATATTATCAGATGACTATTTTAAATGATTAGAATAATAGCAGGAAAATATAAAAACAGAAAATTAAAACATTTTAATATTGAATCTGTTAGGCCTACCCAAGCAAGAGTTAGAAAATCTATGTTTGATACTCTTGGTAATTTGCAAAATAAAATTGTTTTAGATCTTTTTTGCGGTGTTGGTTCAATTGGTATTGAAGCAATTAGTAGGGGAGCAAAGTCAGTATATTTTGTTGATCACAATATAAAAGCACTTAACATTTTAAATAATAATCTTGATTTACTGAATATTGAAAGTGAGCTTTTCACTATATATAAAAATGATGTATTAAACTTTTTAAATAGAGAAAAGCATAAATTTGATTTGATTATTGCTGATCCTCCATATGGTAATTTTTTTTTTAAGGATCTGATGCCTAAAGTATCTAATATTCTTAAAAAAGGAGGAATTTTTTGCTATGAAAGTAAAAAAGAAAAAATAGAATGTGATACAAATTTAAAAATAAAAAAATATGGAAATTCTCAATTAATTTTTTGGAGGAAAGAATGAATAAAGCAATTTATCCAGGATCTTTTGATCCTATAACTTATGGTCATATGGATATCATTAAAAGATGTTCAAAAATTTATGATAAACTTATAGTAGGAGTAATTAAAGATAATAATAATAAGAGCTTTTTATTTGATGATAAGCAACGAAAGGCAATGATTGAAAGTTTATTAGATAATTATCCAAATGTTGAAGTTAAAATATTTAATTCATTATTAGTTGATTTTGCAGTTCAAGAAGAAAGTAAAATTATAATTAGAGGTTTGCGAGCACTCTCAGATTTTGAATATGAATTCCAAATGGCACTTATGAATAGAAAATTAAATGATAATATATCTACTTTGTTTATGATGCCTCATGAAAAGTTTACACATATCAGCTCCTCATTATTAAAAGAGGTTATTGCTCTTGGGGGTGATGTCAAAGATTATGCTCCAGAATCTATAATCGAAAAGGTTAAAGATAGAATATAATGAATGATATTAGAAACAACATAATCGAAAGAGCTTTATTAAAAAACAAAAAAATTTGCTTACCTGAAGAATCGGATAGTAGAATTAAAATAGCAAGTAAAAAGTTAAAAAAAATGGGCTTTAATATTATTGATTTAGAGAAAATAAAAAATAATAGTGATAAGTATATCGAAATTATTTCTTCCAAGTCTTTTTCTAAAAATTGGACTTCTGAAATGATTTTAGATTATGTTAAATGTGATCTTAATCTATCATTATTGGCGCTAGAAAGTAACGATATTGATTGCGTTGTTGCTGGTGCAGTTAATACTACATCTAGTGTTTTAAGATCTGCTATAAGGATAATTGGTTTAAAAAAATCTACTAAGTGGGTATCAAGCGTTTTTTTTATGTTATCTCCTGATTATAAAAAACTGTATACTTTCTCAGACTGTGGTGTTATTCCTGACCCAAGTTCAGAGCAATTATGTGATATAGGCTATCAGGCATCTAAACTACATGATTTAATATTTTGTGAAACTCCAAAAGTTTCTTTTTTATCTTTTTCTACTCTTGGCAGTGCAAAACATTACAAAGTAACTAAAGTAAAAGATGCTGTTGAATTATTTTCTTCTAAACATAATGATGTTATACACGATGGTGAAATGCAGTTTGATGCAGCTGTGAATCCAGAAATATCATCTATTAAAATGCCGAATTCAAAATTAATTGGGGATGCTAACGTATTTATATTTCCTGATCTAAATTCAGCTAATATTGCATATAAAATTACAAATCAATTAGCAGGATATCAGTCTTTAGGCCCTATCTTAATGGGATTGGAAAAGCCCGTCAATGATTTGTCAAGAGGATGTAGTATTGAAGATATTATTTATGTAAGTGCTATTACTTCGATACAAAGTAATTAAAAAAATAATTAAAAATCTAGTTTTCTTTATTCGTAAAATATCATTGTAAAATACAAGAATTTTTTAAAGATTGGATATAAAATGAGTATAAAAAATGTAAAAAGTCCTGAGTTTGGTTCTAAAATAAAGATGGATAACAACGGGAAATTATTAGTACCTGATAATCCTATTATTCCATTTATAGAAGGTGATGGTATAGGTTCTGATATATGGAAAACTTCAGTTAAAGTTTTTGATGCTGCTATTAAAAAAGCATATGGAAACAATAAAGCAGTCGATTGGCTAGAAATATATGCTGGTGATAAAGCCAACGATGTTTATGGTCCTAATACATGGTTACCAAATGAAACTTTAGAGTTAATTAATGAGTACTTAGTTGCTATTAAAGGTCCCTTGACAACTCCTATTGGAGGTGGTATCCGTTCAATAAATGTAGCTTTAAGACAAAAATTAGACTTATATGTTTGTTTAAGACCTGTAAGATGGTTTAAGAATGTTCCTTCTCCTGTTAAGAATCCTGACGATATAGATATGGTTATTTTCAGAGAAAATACTGAAGACATTTACGCAGGTATCGAGTTTGAGGAAGGTAATCCCCAAACGACTAAATTTTTAAATATTCTAAAAGAAAGTTTTAGAGATAAATATGATAAAATCAGATTTCCTAATTCTTGTGGATTAGGTATCAAACCCATTTCAAAGGAAGGAACTGAACGATTAGTAATTGATGCTATTGATTATGCTATTAACAACAATAGAAGCAGTGTTACATTGGTTCATAAAGGTAATATAATGAAGTTTACTGAAGGCAGTTTCAAAAAATGGGGTTATGAGCTTGCTGAAAAAAAATACAAGGATAAAGTATTTACATGGGCTCAATATGATAGGATTGCAGAAAATGAAGGTAAGGAATCTGCAGATAATAAAATGAATATGGCTTTATCAGATGGTAAAATAGTAATTAAAGATGTGATTGCAGATGCTTTTTTACAGCAGATTTTAACTAGACCTAAAGAATATGATGTTATTGCTACTATGAATTTAAATGGTGATTATATATCAGATGCATTAGCTGCACAAGTTGGAGGTATAGGTATAGCTCCTGGCGCTAATATAAATTATGAATCTGGTAAAGCATTATTTGAGGCAACTCATGGGACAGCACCAAAATATGCTGGGCTTGATAAAGTTAACCCTTGTTCAGTAATTTTATCAGGTGAAATGATGTTTAGGTATCTAGGATGGCACGAAGTTGCAGATATGATTTTATCATCTATTGATAAAACATTAAGCAAAAAATTAGTTACATATGATTTTGAAAGGCAAATGTCAGGAGCAACATTACTTAAATGTTCTGAATTTGGAGAAGCATTAATTGATAATATGTAATTTTCTTATATGAAATTTATAGATTATGCAAAAATATCAGTTAGTTCTGGTAAAGGTGGAGATGGATGTGTAGCTTTTTTAAGAGAGAAATTTAGACCTAAAGGTGGTCCTGCCGGAGGAGATGGTGGAAATGGTGGCAGCGTAGTTTTCATATCAGATTCAAAGTTGTCAACTTTGCAAGATTATTCGTATAAAAAACAATACTTTGCCAAATCAGGAGAAAATGGTAAGGGAAAAAATATGCATGGTAAAAATGCGGAAGATATAGTCCTGAAAGTACCTATAGGTACAATTGTAAGAGATATTGATCAAAATAAAATAATTCATGATTTTAGTAAAGATAATGAAAAAATTACAATTTGCGGAGGTGGGAATGGTGGTTTTGGTAATGCAAGATTTAAAACAAATAAAAACCCTGCTCCAAGATTTTCAAATCCTGGAGAGAAAAGTACTCTATTAAATTTAGAATTAGAATTAAAAGTGTTAGCAGATGTAGGATTAGTTGGATTCCCAAATGCTGGTAAATCTACATTCATATCATCAGTTTCTAATGCAAAACCTAAAATTGCAGATTATCCTTTTACAACATTAATACCTAACCTAGGTATTGTCAAGTATGATAAATATAAATCATTTGTAATGGCAGATATACCAGGTTTGATCGAAGGAGCCTCAATAGGAAAAGGACTGGGTACTCAATTTCTTAAGCATATTGAAAGAACTAAGATTCTAGTATTTATTATTGATTTAAATTCTAATGATATTAAAGAAGAATATAATCTTTTATGTAATGAGTTGAAATCATTTGATGAACAGCTAATCCAGAAACCCTCTATTATTTTATTAAGTAAGTTAGATACTATCAATGATAAAAAAGATAGTGTAGGCTTGATCAAAAAAGATAATGTTTTAAAAATATCCTCAGTAACTAAAGTAAATCTTGATAAAGCTTTAAAATTAATTACAAACTATTTGTAAAAAATAGAGTTACATATTGTTACGAGTAAAAAGTGGATATAAGTTATTTTAAAACTTAAATTCATTTTAGGTATAGCTTTAATTATAGTTTGTCGTATATTATACCTTCGTTTTTTTTATGATTAGATTATTATTATTTAGGAGAACTTTATGATTACTTTCCAGAACAGATTTTATTTATTTATTACATTATTATCATTTAATTTTTTATTTGCTGATCCTTGTGCTATGCCTCAAAATACAATTTCTCTAGATGGTGGTGATGTTTGGTATAATGTAAATACAGATATTGCTGGTTTCCAATTTGAAGTAGATGGTACAACTGTGAGTGGTGCCTCTGGTGGTGATGCTGCTTCTGCTGGATTTACTGTATCTGCAGGTGGTTCTACAGTTTTGGGATTTTCATTTACTGGTGCAACCATATCTGCAGGCTGTGGTACATTAACTTCTTTATCGTTAAATGGTGAACCCTATAGTTTGACTGGTATTGTATTTTCTGATACCTCAGGCAATGGTTTTGAAGTGTCTTATCACCAACCTCCAGATTGCGAAAGTGGTTTATTTGATTGTCTTGGTGTATGCGATGGAACAGCTGAGGAAGATTGTGCTGGTGTTTGCAATGGTTTTTCTTTAGAGGATGAATGTGGAATATGTAATGGGGATGGTTCAACTTGCCTTGAGTTATATTTTAATGTAGACATAGAAGAAACAGGTGAATCAACACTATTCATTTTTCAAGATTCTATTACTTCTTTAGATGCTGGTGATGAAGTAGGTATTTTTGATTTAGATGGTATTTTAGATAGTGATGGTAACACTGGTGAAATATTAGTTGGCTCAGGTATTTGGAGTGGCGAGCAATTAGAAGTTACAGCAATAACAGCTGTTGATTTATCTCAATTTGGTGGTCCCGTTTTACCTGGAGCTGTATCAGGTCATTCAATGTCTCTAAGAGTATGGGATAGTTCTGAA
>CBFHVR010000064.1:0-36896 GCA_965659495.1 uncultured bacterium | reverse complement strand
CAAAAAAATGGTGAACTTGGATTTAATGGAAAATACCTTTCGGATAATGAGCTAGCAAAAAATATTTATACAAAAAAATATTTTCTTAAAGATTTAGAAAATAAGTTAATTGAAAAAAATCCAGAAGATGTATTTAAAAGACTATCTTCATTTATTGCAACAGTTGAAGGAACAAAATCAAAGCAAAAAGAATGGTCTGAAAAATTTTATAATGAACTATATAATGGAAGATTTATATCAGGTGGAAGAGTTTTAGCAGGTGCTGGTGATATGTACAGAATTAAAACTCTAGCAAATTGTTTTGTTTCTAAAATTGATAAGGATGATATTGATTCTATTTATAAGGCTGCATTTGAATGTGCAAGAACATATTCGTATGGAGGGGGAATTGGTGTTGATATTTCATCTCTAAGACCAAAAGATTCTGTTGTGCATAATGCGGCAGATAGTTCAACAGGTGCTGTTTCATTTATGGAATTATATTCATTAACTACTGGACTGATTGGTCAAAGTGGAAGACGTGGAGCCTTAATGTTAACAATTGATGTTAAGCACCCAGATGTTAAGTATTTTTTAAAAGTTAAAAAAACTCCTAATTGGGTAACAAAGCAAATTATCGAACAATGTAGTTGGTCCGGTCAATTTTCTGAATCTGAACTTGAAACAATTAAAAAACAAGTAATGGAGAACACTCAAGTAAGATTTGCAAATATATCTATCAAAGTTAGTAATGAATTTATGTTTGCTGTAGATGAAGAAAAAAAATATGGAAAAGATAAATTTCTAGTTTATAAAAAATATAATAAAACCTCCGTTATGGAAGCTCAGCAAGATGAAGAAACTTTACACTATTCATATGGTATACCTTCAAAAAATATAGATGATTATGAATTATTAAATAAGTTTGATAATGTTTCTGATTTAGATCAGTGGTTATCTAAGGAGTATGGTGCTAATGTTTCAGCAGAATCATTAAAAGATTCAAGCAGGAGAGATGTTTATGGAGATTTAAATATTAAGCTAAATAGTGAGGATTATGATTTGGCTATTAAGCAGTCAGGAGATTTTTTATTATATTTTGACAGTCCTCAAACTAATGAAGTGAGAGAATTAGTTAAGGCAAGAGATATTTGGGATCAGTTTATTGAAGGTAATTATAAAACAGCTGAACCTGGTATTATTTTTTGGACAACCATGAGTGATTATTCTCCATCTAACTATGTTGGAAGACCAATTATATGTACAAATCCTTGTGCTGAAGTTCCGCTAGAAGATGGTGGTGCATGCAATCTTGGATCCATTAATTTATCAAGATTTATTGAAAATGGATTTTCAGATCAGGCACAAATAAATTGGGATCAATTAGCTGAAAGTACAAGAATTTTAGTAAGATTTTTAGATAATGTTGTAACATGGAATGAAGATTTAAATGCACTTGAAAAGCAGCGGATTGCTGCTAAAGAAACAAGAAGACTTGGATTAGGTGTAATGGGAATTGCAGATATGTTAAATCAAATAGGTTTAGCTTATGACTCTGAAGAAGGAATAGCATTAATTTCTGAAACAATGCAATTTATTACTAATGCTGCTTATCAAGCTTCAGCAGTTATTGGTGGTGAAAAAGGCTCATCTCCAATATTTAATGAAGAAAATTACATGAAATGTCCATTTGTACAAGAAGCTCTAAGCAAAGAAACCCAACTTCAAATCACAGAAAATGGATTAAGAAATATTGCTATAATGTCTATAGCACCAACAGGTTCAATTTCAAATATCGTTTTATCATATGAAAGTAAAGATAAAAATTATATAGGTGTATCTGGTGGTGTTGAGCCAATTTTTGCTGCTTTCTATACACGAAGATCAGAATCATTTGGGAATAAATTTTTTAAAGTATTTCATTCTACAATTCAAGCCTATATTGACAGATTTGATTTACAAGAAAAAGTTGATAAAGCAAGTAATATAGAAGATGTATTACCAGCTTATTTATTTAGGACTGCTCATAAGATTAACTCAAATCAAAGAGTTGATATTCAAGGATTAATTCAAAAATATATTGATCACAGTATATCATCAACTATTAATCTTCCTGAAGATATAAAACCAGAAATAATATCTGACATTTATTTACAAGCATGGAAAGCAAAGCTAAAAGGTGTAACAATATATAGGGATGGTAGTAGATTTCCAATTTTAAGTACTAATGAAGATGAATTGACAGATTTTCAGAAAAATAAAGATAAAGAGTTTGAAATTACAAATAATAATAACGAAACTATTAAAGCAAAAGGTGATGAAATTATTAAATTACCAGATGGTTCATTAACTACAATGTACCATTATATGAAAAATAGCGAAACAAAAATTGAAGAAATAATAGAAAGTGAAAAATTTCAGAGCGCAGATTAATGATAGAATTAAATAAAAAATCAACCATAGTTGAATTAAAAAATAAAGAAAAAACCTCTGAAATATCAGAAAAACCTTCAACACAAAAGACACAATCTAGTTCAGCCTCAAGACCACAAGTAGTTGATGCAAAAGTTTACAAAGTGAAAAGTGCTTTTGTAAAAAATTCAGTTTTTATAACATTAAGTTATGTTAATACAGAAAGCGGACGAAGACCGATAGAAATTTTTATAAATTCAAAAGATTTAAATCGTGCTCCTGAATATGTTGTACTAACACGATTAATTTCTGCAATTTTTAGAAGAGCTACTGACCCTATGTTTATTCTCGAAGAATTACATGGAATCCATGATCCAAATGGAGGCTCATTTAAAGAAGGAAGATACTACCATTCGTTTTATGCAGAAGTAGCTGAAACAATCGAACAGTTTTTCTTTGATGTTGGAATCATTTCTAAAGAAGATAGCAAAAAAGATAAAGAGCAGTTAGACCAAATACCAAATGAAGAAATGCCAGAATTAGTTGAAAAAGTAGCTGAAACATTAGTGAATAACGATAGTATGAATTTAGAATTCAAAATTTGTCCAGCGTGTAGCAGTAAATCATTAAAAACAGAAAATGGCTGTGATTCTTGCATGGAGTGTGGTTATAGCAAGTGTGATAAATAATTAATAAATCAAAAAAAGTAGTATTTCTTCATTTCTTTACTTCCTAGTTCATTCAAAGTCAGCTCAATTCAAAAAAATATTTTTAATATTTAATAAATCTATTTGTACACTCAATTAATTGAGTTTGAATATCTCTTTCTAACATCGAGTGACCTGCTTTATTAATAATATAAAATTCAAAATGATTCAATTTCTTATGTAGATCCCACGCAGATTGCATTGGACAAACAACATCATATCTACCTTGTATAATAGCACCTGGAATATGTTGAATCTTGTTTATATTTTTTAAAATCCAATTATCGGTATTAAAAAAAGCATTGTTTATAAAATAATGACATTCAATTCTTGCAAATGCTTCTGCTACTTTAGGATTATCAAAATGGTGTAATGATTTCTTTTTTTGTACAAGCTTGCTTGTGCTTGCTTCCCATTTTGACCATGCTGTTGCAGCTTTTAATCTTATATTTTTATTTTTTGAAGTTAATCTTTTATAGTATGCTTTAACAAAATTGTTTTGCTCTTGCTTTGGGATCACTGATTTGTAATTTTCCCATTCGTCAGGATAAATCATACTGCATCCTTGTTGATAAAACCAGTCAATTTCAAATTTTCTTAGTAAGAAAATTCCTCTTAATATTAGCGCTTTACACTTTTCAGGATATGATATCGCATATGATAAACCCAGTGTAGACCCCCAGCTTCCTCCAAAAACAACCCATTTTCTAATTTTCAAATAATTTCTAATTAATTCAATATCCTTAATTAATTCCCAGGTAGTATTTTCTTCAAGCTCTGCATGTGGTAAGCTTTTACCACATCCTCGTTGATCAAAAATAATTATATGCCATTTTTTAGGATTAAAATATTGCCTGTAAATAGGTTCAATTCCACCGCCAGGTCCTCCATGTAAAAAAATTACAGGTTTACCTTTTGGATTACCTGATTCTTCAACATATATCGTATGTAGTTTTGATACTTTTAAATAAAATGTATTATAAGGTTTAATTTTAGGGTATAGTTTATTTTTCATGAAATATCTCTTGTAAGCTGTTATAGGTTAATTTTTTATCTTCAAATCTTATAGCTCTTAATGCTGCATGTGCTCCAGCCATAGTTGTAATAACGGGAATTTTATATTCAATGGCTGCCCTACCAATTTTATATTCATCATATCTTGATTGTTCACCTAAAGGGGTATTAATAATTAAATTAATTTCATTATTTTTGATAGCATCAACAATATGAGGTCTACCTTCCCCAACTTTAAATATATTTTTTGAAATAATTCCATTTTCATTTAATAATTGAGATGTACCAGATGTTGCAATGATTTTAAAATCAATTTCATTAAAATCTCTAGCAATCTTTATAATCTCATTTTTATCATTTTGATTCACAGAAATAAAAATAGTTCCTTGTTTTGGTAACCTATTCCCAGAGCCTATTTCTGCTTTTAAATATGCAGACCCTAGATGCTTATCAAATCCAATAACTTCACCAGTAGATTTCATTTCAGGTGATAAGAATATTTTTTGGTTTGGGAATTTATTAAATGGAAATACAGGTTTTTTTACTGCAATCAGATTAGATTTTTTATAATTTAAATTGAGAGAACTAATTTTTTTACCTGCAGAAACTTGGCTTGCATATTTTGCATAGGGGATATTTTTTATTTTACTTATAAATGGAACCGTTCTGCTAGCTCTTGGATTGACTTCAAGAACATATACTAAACCATCTTTCATTGCAAATTGAATATTTATAAGACCGATGATTTTTAATTCAATTGCTAACAATTTTGTATAATCAATTATTATTTGACGTTCTTTATTGGGTAAAAAGTATGCTGGATAAACACAAGAAGAATCACCAGAATGAATGCCAGCCTCTTCGATATGCTGCATAATACCTGCAATCACAACATCAATACCATCACTCATCGCATCGACGTCAAATTCATAGGCATTTTCTAAAAAAGCATCTATAAGTATGGGATGTTTTCCAGAAACTAAAGCGGCTTTTCCAACATAATTTTTCAATCCATTTTCATTATAAACAATTTCCATTCCTCTACCTCCAAGAACATATGATGGCCTAACAAGCACAGGATATTTAATCCTATTTGCAATGGTGATAGCTTCATCTATTGAAAAAGCAGTTCCATAATCTGGAGCAGGAATATTGAGTTTTTTTAAAATTTTACCAAACTTTTTTCTATTTTCAGCAAGATCAATTGATTTAGGATCTGTTCCTAATATATTAACATTAGATTTTAATAATTTATTGGCAATATTTAATGGCGTTTGTCCACCAAACTGTATAATCACTCCTTTAGGTTTTTCTACATCAATGACATTCATAACATCTTCATAAGTAAGTGGTTCAAAATATAATTTATCCGCTGTATCAAAGTCAGTAGAAACTGTTTCAGGATTACAATTAATCATGATTGTTTTATATCCCATTTCTTTTAAACCATATACAGCTTGCACACAACAATAATCAAATTCTATTCCTTGTCCAATACGATTTGGCCCACCTCCTAAAATAATAATTGACTCTTCATCAAACTTTGTAATTTCATTTTCGTATTCGTATGTTGAATAACAATAAGGAGTTTGAGCTTGAAATTCTGCGGCACATGTATCAACCATTTTATAGGTTGGGAGTATACTCTCTTTTATTCTTTCTAATCTAATATCTGATTCTTTTACATCTATAGATTTTGCTATTTGTTTATCAGAAAACCCCTCTTTCTTTAAAAAAAATAAATTATTTTTATAGTTTTTCTTTGTTATACTAATATCCGTTAAAATTTTTAATTGATATAAGAACCAAGGATCAATTTTTGTTTGTTCATACAATTTTTCAATTGAATAATTCTCTTTTAAAGCTTGCCAGACCTTTAATAATCTAAACGCAGTTGGAAAGCTAATTTTACTTATATCTAAAGATCTATAGTCTGTTTGTTTAGGTTCAAAACCAATCAGTCCAACCTCTAGTGATCTATATGCTTTTTGTATTGATTCCCTAAAAGTTCTACCTATCGCCATAACCTCACCAACAGATTGCATTTGAACACCCAAAATTCCATCAGAAGTTGGAAATTTTTCAAAATCGAATCTTGGAATTTTTGTCACAACATAATCAATTGAAGGCTCAAATGATGCCAATGTTTTTCCTGTGATATCATTTTCTATTTCATCTAATGTAAGACCAATAGATAATTTTGCTGCAACTTTAGCAATAGGAAAACCGGTAGCTTTTGATGCTAATGCAGATGATCGACTAACACGTGGATTCATTTCAATAATAACTGTCCGACCATCTTTTGGATTGACAGCAAATTGAACATTGGAGCCACCTGTATCAACACCAATTGTTCGAAGACATAAAATGGACCAATTTCTCATTTTTTGATATTCTTTATCAGTTAATGTTTGAATGGGTGCAACTGTAATACTGTCTCCTGTATGAATTCCCATTGGATCAATATTTTCTATTCCACATACAATAATAGAATTATCATTTAAATCTCTTACAACTTCCATTTCAAATTCTTTCCAACCTAATAAAGATTCTTCTATTAATACTTCATGAATAGGACTTGATCTTAAACCTAATTCAATTTGATGAGAAAATTCTTCAATATTATATGCTGTTGAACCACCGGTCCCCCCCATGGTAAATGATGGTCTTATAATTACTGGAAAGCCAATATCTTTAATTAGTTCTAATGCTTTTTCTTTTGTTTTTATAAATCCACCTTGCGCTGTAGGAATATTAACTTTTGACATAGATTTCTTAAATTTCTCTCGATTTTCTGCAGTTTCAATAGATTTGACATTAGCGCCAATTAATTTTATTTTATATTTTTTTAAAATTCCATTTTTATCAAGCTGCATTACCATATCTAGAGCTGTTTGACCACCAACAGTAGGCAGAATTGCATCTGGTTTTTCTTTAATAATAATTTCCTCTATTGCATTTATTTCTATTGGTTCTAAATATGTTGAATCTGCAATATTTTTATCTGTCATAATTGTTGCAGGATTAGAATTAATAAGAATAACTTTGTAACCTTCTTCTTTTAATGCTTGGCATGCTTGTGTTCCAGAATAATCAAACTCACATGCTTGTCCAATAATTATCGGACCAGCTCCTATTATCAATATAGAATTTATATCATTTCTTTTTGGCATGAGATTCTTTTATTAATGTTATAAATTGTTCAAAAAGATATCTTGAATCATGAGGACCAGGGCTAGATTCTGGGTGATACTGCACGCTGAATGCTGGATAATTATTTGATTTAATACCTGCAATAGTTTGATCATTTAAATTTATATGTGTTACGGTAATATGTTTTGAAATATTATCATCGATGCTAAACCCGTGATTTTGACTTGTTATTTCAACCGTATGGTTTAATAAGTTTTTTACAGGATGATTGCATCCTCTATGTCCAAATTTCAATTTATATGTTTTTGCGCCTAGCGCAATGGATAAGATTTGATGGCCCAAACAAATACCAAAAATAGGCAGCTTATATTTTAATAAAAACGTAACCATATCAATAGCGTATGTTACTGCAGCAGGGTCACCTGGTCCGTTTGATAAAAAAAGTCCATCAGGTTTAAATTTTAAAATTTCATCTTTAGATGTGCGTGCTGGAAAAATTTTTATTGAGCAGCCCTGTGATTCAAGTAATCTTAAAATATTATGTTTAATGCCAAAATCAATTGCTGCGATTCTATATTTATTTTTTGTATTATTCCACCAGTAGGGTTTTTTACATGACACAATTTGTGCTAAATCTAAACCTTCCATTTTTGGATGATTTTTTAATTTATTTTTTAATTTATTATCATCTAACTCTTTACTAGAAATAATTCCATTCATTGCACCTTCATCTCTAATAATTTTTGTTAAGTATCTGGTATCTATACCTTGAATTCCAACTATTTTATTTTTCTTAAGGTAATTATTTAAAGTTTCCTCCGATCTATAATTAGATGGCATATCACATGCTTCTTTTACTATAAATCCTGAGGCATATATCTGATTGCTTTCAGTATCTGTCTCGTTGGTTCCATAATTTCCAATATGAGGATAAGTCATTGTAATGAGTTGTTGGCAATAAGATGGATCGGTTAAGATTTCTTGATAACCAGTCATTCCGGTATTAAAACAAACTTCACCTAAAGAATCGCCAACATAACCCAAAGAAAAACCATTAAATATTTTCCCATTTTCTAATATTAATTTGGCTGCCTTTTTATCCATTTATTTATAAAAAAAAAGCTCCTTCAGGAGCTTTGAATTTGTATAATAACTGTTTGTTAGCATCATTTAAATTAAGACTAAATAATAACTTTTTAAAATGGATTTTTACCTATTTTTATATTTATCAATGAGTGTAATTTTTTCAACAAGTCCAGCAAAAGTACCATTATAAATATTTTCTGAAAGCCATTGTTTTTCTTTTTCTAATTGATCTTCTGGAATTATTCTAGACCATTCTTTTGTATCACCATTAAATCCATATCTTTTGGATTTAATTAAGTTAACAAGTTCTTTTTTATAATTGAATTTTACAAGCATTCTAAATTGTGGTACTCTAGCATTTTGTATCAATTCATTAATTGGTTTGTTATCTTCATAGCTAGGATGAACTACTAGGTGAATCATTGCATCAACATCATACATGGCTCTATGTGAAGTATAGTAAAAACCATGCCAGTGCGCCAAGAGTTCTTGTTTAAAATTAGTAAAGCCTCGTTCAATCCAATTAATATCATTAATAGAGCAAGCCCAAATTTTATTTTTTGATTCATCTAATTTTCGATCTAAAAATGCTCTATCAAAACTGGCGTTGTGTGCAACACATAATTGTGATATATTAAGAAGCTCAATTACTTTTTTCCAATCGATCTGATGATCAACGACCATTTCGTCTGTAATATTATTTACGATAGAAGCCTCTTTTGGAATGGGAAATCCTGGATCTTGAAATGACTCATATTCTGCAATGGCTTGAAGTTCTTGGCCTGTATTTTTATCAATTTTAATTACTTTCATTGCAATTTCTATAATTTCATCATTTTTTTTATGAGTACCTGTAGTTTCTAAGTCAATAAAACAAATGTGAATAAAATTTGAGTCTCTTGTATTTTTTTGTAATTCAACACTTGGTTCTACCTTAAGATCGTTTCCATTATATTTATATAATGTTATCGCTTGCTTATTTTCGCTTATTTTTTTTAAAAATGACATTAATATTTCTTTCTCTAGTGGTTGTGCATTTTTTTAACGGTGTTAAGTAAATAAGGAGTAACATACCCTCTACAATCATAATCTGTTATATGAACAATCATTTGATTATTAATTTTTAGACCATAGTATTTTTCTAAAATATAACGATACATTGATAATTGCAATGAATAATGATTAAAATTACAATCCTCTAAATCTCTTGTTGCTTCCTGATTCCCTGTTTTATGTCTAAATGCTGATGTATCAATTTTTCGTGATGTTTTCCAGTCAACAATTGTATATTCATCTGTTTTCTTATCATGAAGTAATAAATCAATTGATCCAGCTAATTTTAACTCTTTAGTATAAATAATTTTTTCTGATATTAAATCAAAATTAGATTGCATTTTATAGCCATTTAACCATTGAACTGCTCTAAGTGATTTTCTATCTTCTGGTTGTTTTTTATCATTAATATAAGTTTCAATTTCCTCATGAACGTAAGTTCCATAATCTGCTCTTTGTCGCCATTCACCCAGCAATTCTTCAACTGTCATGTGTTTATATTTAGGATGAGTACTAGTTAATTTACGGGCTACAAAATCAGCATCAAATTCTTCAAAAAATTGATGCACAAAAGTAGTAACACTTGTAAACTCAAAATCCATATCATCTTCTAATCTATAAATATGATCTTCTTTTTCAAGATGTATATTATTTTTTGAAATATTATTCATTTATTTAAAATTTTGACAATTCATCTACTAAATTTGTATATAAAGAATTGATATTATCATTATCAGAAATTCTATAAACTTTTTTTATTTTACTATTTTCAACCATGAGTTTTCCATCTAGGTGGTCAAGTTCATGTTGAAATAATCTTGATAAAAAACCTTTTAGTGTTTTTTTAATTTTTTTACCATTGATATCATAGTAACGAATCTTAATTTTGTCATATCGCTCTGCAACAAGACGAATTTCAGGAATGCTTAAACACCCTTCTTCTTCTTCTTGAATAGATTTTTTGTACGTTTGATCTATCTGTGGATTAATATAAAATTCATAATTATCTGCGTTTGGATTTCCTGGTTCTTTTTTTTGTTCTTGAGGTTCATCTTTTCTTAATTCTTTATATTGCTTTTCAGTATCTGGTTCATCTTCTTTCATACCAATAAAAATTCTTTTATCATATCCTATTTGATTAGCAGCGATACCAGCACAAGGAACTTTTTTATAAGTATCTAATAAATCTCTTAAAATATTTTTATTGGTATCATTAATAGGAAGATGAATTTCTTTGGTTTTTTGTTTTAGGAATTCAATATTATCTTCAATAATATTTTTTCCATCCCAAACTTCCACTAATTTTTTTATAGCCATAGTAGTAAATTATACCATATTTTGCATTTAATTTATAAAATAAAATTTAAGAAAATTATATATGTCAATTAATAAATATATTAAAATTTTTGCAACTGGCGGAACCTTTGATAAGGAGTATAATGAAATCAATGGAGAGCTATTTTTTAAAAAAACACATCTTGCAGAACTATTAGACCTTGGTCGCTCTCAGCTTAATGTTCAAATTGAAACATTGATGATGGTCGACAGTTTAGACATGACCGATGACTCAAAAAAATATATTGTTAATAAATGCAAAGAAGAAAAGTCCGATCATATTATTATCACTCATGGTACAGATACAATGGTTGATACCGCTACTTTGATTGCAAAAGAAATTAAAGATAAAACAATCATTCTAACTGGTGCCATGATACCTATTAAATTTGGAAGTTCTGATGGGCTATTTAATTTAGGTAGTGCATTATCTTTTATACAGGTCATAGAACCTGGAGTTTATATTACTATGAATGGTAGATATTTTAAATGGGACAATGTAAGAAAGAATAAAAAACTTGGAGTATTTGAGAGAATTAAAAAGTAATTACAACGTTTCTTCAGTAACTTTTTCACCCCAATATTCAGGTCTAGATTGTAGATTATACATGATATTTTGATTAACCAGATGAACTTCTGGGTTATCATTAAATCTAATATAACATCTAGAAAAATCTGAAGCAGATCTGCCAAATACAAATGTTCCTAATATATCGTTATTAAAATCATAAAAAGATAAATGTGTACCCATTATATCATCAATGCTATATTTGACCCAATTTTCTGGATTTTTAGTCATGATTGTTTCTGACTCTAGCTCAAAAACTTTATCAAAAAAAGTAGTTAATACATTTGCTTTTAATACTAGAGAGTCATTATTGGCAATAACCCATGATGTATCTACTCTTTGAATTTCAATAGATCCAGTTTCAGATTTAATTAATAGACTGCTTACTTGATCTTGGTTAAAATCGAAAATTTGATTTGAAGAGCTTTGATAACTTTTTTGCTGATTAATATTCATCATGTAAAACAAAATTAGAATTGCAAGAACCCCTAATGATATATAAATTTTATTTTTCATAAATAGCTCTAAGTATATTTGATTTATTATTTTGTTTCCTTCTATAATAAATTCCTAAAAGAATAATCAATAATGTTGGAAGTAGCATGTTAATAATTTTCCATGTTAATCGCGTCTGATTTGAAACACCTTCAGCATCTCCAATAAGAGGTCTGTCTAAAACTTCTCGTGATCTTAATGCGATAAGCTCACTGTCTCCTAGCATATAATCAATGGTATTCATTACAAAAATTATATTATTTTGTGATCCGCCGCCTCCTTGATCTGAAAATAATTGAGAATCACCTACTAAAGTAAGATTGCTTTCAATACCTGTTTTCTTATCTGCAACAATACATCTAGCTCCTACAACTTTTGATGGTTCTGTTAATTGATTAAAAATAGGATTTGTTTTTGGATCAGGATTTAAGTTGTAAAATTCACTCATTGATGATGAACGATTCGAAGTATACAATAAAGGTGTAAACTCTACAAGATTATCTGAATAAACAGAGTCTGCTTGAATCTCACTTGTAAAAATTAATGAGATTGATTCTAGTCCATTTACTGTAACCTCAGATTCATTGAATTTTTTTAATATTGGTAAGAATGGATAATCCATTGGAACAGCCATTCTAAAAGGCCCCATTTGTTGCTGTACATTTACTTGATTACATGTTTTATCTAAAACTAAATTTTCTTTAATACTTAAGCCATATGAATCTAAAATTGAAAATATATTTGATTGAATGGGATTTGCTTGTTGTGTTTGGATATCTACACTAATTCTGTTTTGAGCAAAAAAGATATTACCACCTCTTGATATAAAGTTTCTTAGATTTGATTCTTGCTCCACATCTAGAGAATCACTAATTCCATTAAAGAGCAATATATCTATATTTTCAGGAACTACAGTTGATAAATTTAAGTTTGGTCTAGTTGTGTAGCGCTCATTCAAAAATCGTGTCAAATTTTCATTAGTAATTTCATTTTGCAACGATACGATACCGATAGAACTTTTTTGAATTTGGACCATACTTTTAATCTTTGTTGTAATATCATATTCCAGTCCTGTGCTTGTTTGAATAACTGGAATAACCTCTCGTTTGTCTTCATAAAGCAGCACAAGTCCCATATATACTTTTTTTATTTCAACTTTATCATTTTCAATAACTTGAAGCTGTACAGGTTGAATCCCATATTTTTGGGCATCTTCAGCAATTTGTTCTTCGTTTTCTGGGCTATAAAATTCAAACTTTAGATTGCCAGAACTATAGGCCGTATATTCTTCTAAGATATCCTGCAGGTATCGTTTATTATTAGAATACTGAGCAGGAAGATCGGATGAAAAATAAACTTTTATGGTAAATATATCATCAATTTTTTGAACAACTGATTTACTAGATGATGATAAAGAATACATTTTATTATCAGTTAAATCAAATCTTACAAACCAATTTCTTCCAATTAGATTAATAAAAACAATAGCGACTAAAATAATAGCTGAAAAAATTAAGGTTGATTTTTTATTATTTAGATTCATTACTTCCACTTCCTACTATTTAAGACTTGAGTTGTAAGGAATAAAAACATACCAATAACAGATATAAAATAAATTAAATTTCTTGAATCAACTACACCTCTTGCGATATTCGATATATGATAATCAACGCTTAGGTATTGTATAAATCCAGCCATAAATGCAGGAACAAATATTAGCAATTTATCAAATAGAAAAAACATGAGCACAATGAAAACACCAATTATAAATGCAACAACTTGATTATCAAATAAGCTGCTTGCAAATGTTCCTATTGCAGCATACACAGCGCCAGCAAAAAACAAACCAAGATAACCAGTAAACAAAGCTCCATAATCTATAGTAGTTCCAAAACTTACCAGTGTAAAAAAGTGCACAACTGTAAATAATAATCCAATTACAATCAGTGAAAGCGCTGCTAAATATTTTCCTATTACAAACTCATGTTCTTTTATTGGCAGTGTATTTACTACCTCCATTGTTCCTAGATTTTTCTCTTTTGCAATAAGACCCATTGTTATTGCAGGAATAAAAAATAGATAAACCATTGGTACTATATTAAATAAAGCTCTTAAATCAGATTGGCCAATTAAAAAGAACGTATTTGAAAAAAAGTATCCATTAACCAAAGAAAATACGACCAAAAATATATAAGCCATAGGGCTTGTAAAATAGCTGTCAAATTCTTTTTTAAATATATTATATATATTGCTCTTCAACATAATTAGTTGGTTAGCTTTCTAAAAATATCTTCTAAGTTTGCTGTTTCAGGATTCATTTGGAGCAGAGATAATTTATTTTTTACCAAAAAGTTAAATATCTCTAATCTTGGATCATCTTTCTTTTTGTATTCAACAATTACTTTGTGCATATCCTTTAACTTATTGATTTTCATTTTTCCGAATGTTTTTTTGAAACTTTCTAGCTTAGTTTCAGTAAATCCAACTATTTCTAGAGTTAATTTTACATTACCCATAAATTGATTCATTAATTTTTTAGTTGTTCCATCAGCAACAATGTTACCATGGTCGATAATAATAATTCTATCAACTGTTGCTTCAATTTCTTGAAGTATGTGGCTTGACATTAATACCAATTTTTCTTTCCCTAGATTTTTAATGAGCTCTCTAATTTCAATAATTTGATTTGGATCAAGCCCTGTTACCGGTTCATCTAATATTAAAATTTTAGGATCATGAATCATTGCGCATGCAAGACCGACCCTTTGTTTGTATCCCTTAGAACATTCACCAACTTTTTTATGAATAACATCTTTTAAACCGCACTGAGCAATTACTTTTTCAAACGCATTTTTAAAGTCATTATTAAAAATTTGACGAGTGTTTGCCGTAAATTTTAATAGGTCATAAACAAACATATCATGGTATAAGGGATTACTCTCGGGTAAATATCCCACAATTTTTTTTATTTCATGAGCGTGAGTTTCGATATTTAGATTATTGATTAATACATTCCCAGAAGTAGGAGTTAAATAGCCAGTAAGTATTTTTAAAGTTGTTGATTTACCTGCACCATTTGATCCTAAAAAACCAACGACTTCACCATGATCAATTGAAAAGTCAATTGATTTAACGGCTTCAAAATCACCATAGTTTTTAATTAATTTTTCAACTTTAATCATTAATTACTTTTACAAAATGATCGTTATCTACCCATTCAAATCCATCATAATTAAATCCTGAAAAATCTTTTGTATCTGTAATTGAATTTTCTGCAAGAAATCTTATGAATTTTCCTTTAACAGCTTTACCAAAATGACCAGCTGCAGTTTTTTTACCCTTTTTCTCAACTTTAAAATCAACATTTATAACATTTTTACCAGGTTTATAGGCTTTTCTATAAACTTGAGGTAATAAATCAAATATTACATCTTCATCTTTTAAGGCTTTTGTTAACACAGGACCCCAATGATATTGTAATGATAAAACATTCATTTTTAATTTATAATCTGGAATTAAAGTAAGGGGTGTTGTCATACCGAAAAGACCACTGAAGATTAATACATGATCTTCCATATACTTTTTACCTGAATCGCTCAGTGTTTCCCACTTAAGATGTTCGTAGACAACTCCTGTATATCGTTCTATGGCATAAACACATCTGCTTTTAAAAATATCTTCGTTTTGTCTATGAAACAGTTCAGATTTTTCTTGAGATGTTCCATAAATAGATCGCAAATCTTCGTTATCGATGAGATTTAAAAGCCTAACAACTTGCTTTACATACTTTTCAAAAACAAAATTTGTATCCTTAAATAAAATATCTTGAGGTTTTTGTATTTTTGCTTTACCTTCGCTAGGTGGTATTAAAATTTTCATATAAGTCCTATTTGACGTTAAATATCAGGTCGTTAATTTAATAAAAAAAAATTAATTTTTACAATAATCTAATGAATTATATAAAGAAGTATCTAGCATAAACAAAATATCACACTCTTTTTTTGCTTCACGAAATCTACCTAAATTGATGTATGTTTTTACAAGCATATGATGAGCTTTAGAAAAATCATAGTTAATTTTTAAAATTGATTTGAAATATTTTGCAGCATTGATATTATCTGAAATTTCAAAATAAGACAAACCTAAACTGTAGGTTGTTTTAATATCTTGATAATTATAAAGCTCTAAAGCTTTACGATAATAAATAATTGATTGTTCAAATTGATTGGTATTTGAATAACAGTCTGCAAGCAACCTGTAGCTAATTGGATCATCATTAATTTTATTTACATACTGTTTAAATTCATTAATAGCTAAATCATATATTTCCATTTCGTTATATATAATCCCTAATTGATAATGTAAAATTGGATCATCAAGTGAGTAGTTAAGTGCTTCTTTTAAGGATAATAATGCCTGAAGATATTTTTTTTGTCCTCCATAAGCTATGCCTAATTCAAATAAAATATCTTTAGAAGTGAAGCCGCAATATATGGACTCTAATAAATATTGTTCAGATTTTTTATATTCGTATAACAGATTAGATATAGAGCCTAGCTTAAATAAAATTTCAGTATTATCTTCATTAAAAGTTAAAACTTTTTCATAATATTTTTGGGCGGTTGAAAAATTATTTAATTGATAATAAGATAGTGCGATATTTGAGTAATATGTTTCATTATCAGGAAATTTTTCTATTAATCTATTATATGTATCAATGGATTCAGTAAATCTTTTTTCATTTAAAAAAATTGTTCCAAGTAACTCTAATATTTCAACATTATCTGGTTCATATATAATAAATTTTCTAAGTGGTAGCAATGCCTTGCGAAATTCTTGTTCTTTAAAAAGTATTTTACCATATCGATAATTAAGCTCATGATTATCAATATATTTATAAGCCAATCTATATTCATCGATAGCTAAATTTATTTTTAATATTTGTTCATATATTTTTCCGAGCTCGAAGTGAGCATAACCATTAAATGGATCTAACTTTATAGACATATTTAATGATTCCAATGCCTGCTTCTTTTTATCTATCTCTATGTATGATTTACCTAAATAATAGTAGGTCTTAGGATCTTTAGAGTTTAATAAAAGAGCCTGGGTTAATTCATTAATTGAGTTTTTATATTCTCCTAATTGATAATAAGAATATCCAAGAAAATGTTTTGATTCAAAATGATTTGTATCTAATTCATATGCTTTATTGAGCATGGCGATTGCATCCTCATAATCTTTTAATTGAACCAATAAATATCCCAAATTGTAATTTGCTTCAAAGTTTTCAGCATCTAGGATTAATAATCTGTGATAATAGTGCATTGCAGATAAATAATCTTCTAATTCTAAATATATATTTCCAAGATATAAAAATCCTTTTTTATCGTTTGGGAAAAAATCAATGTATTTTTTTAAATATTCAATCGATTCGATTTTCGGTTTTCCAAGTTTTTCTGATAGTATTCCTAAAAAAATATTTTGTCTATTTATTGTAGAATCATATTCATTAATAGTTTGAAAATTTTGATAGAGATTATTAATTTGAACGGAATCTCCATAGTTATTATTTAACAAATATTGCAGATCAATTATACTAGCATTAAGATTAATTGCGGTATTAAAAGCAGAAATTGATTCAGAGTATAATCCTGTGTTGACATAGGATAAAGCGTTATTAATTAGTTCTATTGCTTGATCATTTTTAGTGTACTCAGAAACAAGAGAAGTGGAATCAATTGCTTTTGTTGTATTTGTTATTATTACTGGATAATTAAATAATGTATCTGCATTAATATAAATAGAATCATTTTCAATGGTTGAAAGTATATTTATTAGACTGTCTAATTTATTAACCTTTGTTGAATCATTTTCTAAAACATAAATACTTTTTAGTTTATTATATGTTCTCAAGTATTTTTTTTGATTTAAGATAAAATTAAAATATTGAATTTTTAATGCCTTGTTAAGATAAATTTTAGAGGAATCTTTTTTATTTTCCAATAAATACAAATCTGATAGAGAAAACAGAGTATTGACAAGCTCAGGATTTTCTTTGCCTAGAATATTTTTTTGAAAATTTAATATGTTTTTATAAACAACGATAGCATCTTCATATAAACCTGCATCAATATAAGATTTAGCCAGATTTCTTTTTTGAAGTACTGTTTCCTGTGTTTTAGCAAATCCAAAAAAAGATAAACATAATATGAGTAAAATTATTTTTTTCATCTATACTTATAGTTTCAACTGTCTAGATAGTTCCTTATTATATTAATAAATATTAGCTCATATTTTAATATTATTATAAAATAAAATAGAAAATTATTAATTGATAGATTTTAATAAGGTAATTATACCATAAAAATTATTAAATTAAGTAATAATTTTATGATTAATTCATTTAGCCAAAATAAAAATATAACTTCTCCCAAAAAGCAAGAAGAAGATCAGAAAAATGATAGTAGTTTAAGGCCATTATCCTTTGATGATTTTATAGGTCAATCAGAAATTATTGAAAACCTAAAAATTTATATTCAAGCAGCAAAAAAACGTAAAGATGCTTTAGATCATGTTTTACTATTTGGTCCCCCCGGATTAGGAAAAACAACATTAGCTAATATTATTTCTAAAGAATTAAATACAAATATAAAAATGACATCTGGACCCATAATGGATAAAGCTGGAGATTTGGCAGGCATATTAACAAATCTTGATGAATTTGATGTATTGTTTATTGATGAAATCCATCGTTTAAATACAGTCGTTGAAGAGTATTTATATTCAGCTATGGAAGATTATATTATTGATATTATGATTGATAAAGGTCCAAATGCAAGAAGCGTACAATTAAATTTAAATCATTTTACTTTAGTAGGCGCAACAACTAAATTAGGAAACTTGACATCTCCTTTAAGAGAAAGATTCGGGGTAATTTTAAGATTAAATTTTTATAATCATGATGATATTGTAAAAATTATTATGAGATCTTCTAAGTTATTAAAAATAAAAATTAATCAAGATGGAGCATATGAAATAGCAAGGCGTTCAAGGGGTACTCCTAGAATAGCAAACAGGATTTTAAAAAGAGCAAGAGATTTTGCGGAAGTTAAATCAGATGGTGTTATAACAAAATCAGTCGCTTCAGATGCTCTAGACAATTTAGGAATAGATACAAATGGTCTAGATTTAATGGATTATAAGATTTTAGAGGCCTTGGTCAAAAATTTCAATGGTGGCCCAGTTGGTTTAGATTCTATTGGAGTTGCAATATCTGAAAACCCCAGAACTGTTGAAGAGGTATATGAACCTTATTTAATCAAAGAGGGCTACTTACAAAGAACGTTAAGGGGGAGAATAGCACTGGATAAAGCTTATAAGTATTTAAATGTAGATAAAAATGATTAAAAAAACTATTTAAATAGAAAGGAAGATTATGTTTTTTGGAAATGTAGAAAGACCACCGAGATTATCAGAATTTGATTTAGAAGTTCCTGAAAAGTGCATAGGTCAGCATCCATCAAAAAAAAGGGACGAATGCAAATTAATGATGCTAGATAAAAAAGATGGAAGTATTCAGCATAAAAAATTTAAAGATATTACATCATTATTTAATAAAGGTGATGTTCTTGTATTAAATAATACAAAAGTTTTTTCAGCAAGGCTTTACGCTTCTAAGGAAAAATCTGATTCAAAAGTTGAGGTTTTTTTACTTAGAGAATTAGATACTGATTTATGGGAAGCGATGGTAAAACCAGCAAGAAAAGTAAGAATTGGTAATAAATTATTTTTTAATGACCAAATCGGATGTGATGTAATTGATAATACAGTGTCTGGTGGCCGTGTATTAAGATTTGAATTTAAAGAAAATGAAAATTTATACCCATTTATTGATAAATATGGGAATGCTCCATTACCACCATATATTAAAAGGCCTAGCAAAGAAAGTGATAAACAAGATTATCAAACTGTTTATGCATCAGAAAGAGGTTCAGTTGCAGCACCCACTGCAGGTATTCATTTTACAAAAGAAATGCTTACTACATTAAAAAAGAAAGGCGTGAATATAACCTATATCACTCTTCATATTGGTCTTGGAACATTTAAACCAATATTAGTTGAAGATTTAACAAGGCATAATATGGATTCAGAATATTATGAGGTTTCTCAAGAGACAGCGGAAACAATTAATGTTGCTAGACAAAAGAAGAAGAAGATATGGGTTGTTGGAACATCTTCTGTTAGAGCATTAGAAACAGTTGTTGTTTCTGGATTTCAAATCACTGCTAAAAGTGGCTGGACGGATAAATTCATATATCCTCCCTACGATTTTAAAATGTGTGATCGTTTAATTACAAATTTTCATCAGCCAAAGTCAACCTTAATGATGCTAGTATCAGCATTTGCTAATAAAGATATGATTATGAAAGCATATCAAGAAGCCATGAAGAAAAAATATAAATTTTATTCTTATGGTGATTCAATGTTGCTAATGTAATGGAAATTAAAGTAGGCCATGGAATTGATATCCATCAATTAAAATCAGGCGAACCCTTTTATTTAGGAGGGATTAAAATAGATTCTGATTTAGGAATTGTTGGTCACAGCGATGGTGATATTGTTATTCATGCAATTGTAGATGCAATTTTAGGAGCACTTGCAAAAGGAGATATTGGAACTTTCTTCCCATCTACAGATAAGAATATTAAAAATATTTCGAGTGTATTTTTTTTAGAAAAAACTTTAAAAATGATGAATGATTTAGGATTTGTTATTAATAATATTGATGTCAATATCGTTCTTCAAAAGCCACATATTAATCCATATGTTTCTTCAATTAGAGAAAATTTATCTAAAATAATAAAAACTCATGTTGATAATATTTCTGTTAAAGCTACTACAGCAGATCACTTGGGTTTTATAGGCAAAAAAGAAGGTATCATGTCTACAGCTACATTATTATTAATTAAAAAATCATGACAATTAGAACCCGATTTGCACCTAGCCCAACTGGTTATCTTCATGTTGGAGGATTAAGAACCGCATTATATAATTATTTATTTGCAAAAAAATATAATGGAAAATTTATTTTACGAATAGAAGATACAGATCGTAATAGATACGTTGAAAATTCCAGAGAAAATTTGATAAATATATTAAATAAATTTAAAATGAATTATGATGTTGGCCCAAATAAAGAAGATGATTATGGTCCTTATATACAATCTGAAAGATTAAATATATATAAAAACTACTATTTAGAATTAATAAGAAATGAGTCTGCTTATGTATGTTTTGATGTTAATGGAGAACTAATACCTGAATATAATACTAAAATTGTTTTATCTAAATTAGATTCAAGTAATTATGTTGTAAAATTGAAAGTAAAAAACAATTCAAAATTAAAAATTAATGACTTAATCAGAGGAGAAATAGAATTTGATTTAAGTTTAATTGAAGACCCTATTATTATTAAATCTGATGGTTATCCTACATACCATTTTGCAAATGTAATTGATGATCATCTAATGAAAATAACACATGTAATTAGAGGAGAGGAGTGGATTTCATCCCTTCCAAAACATATTGCTTTATATGATGCATTATCTTGGGATCCTCCAGAATTTTGCCATCTTCCACTGCTTCTAAATGAAGATAAAAGCAAGCTTTCTAAAAGACAAGGAGATGTTTCAGTTGAGGAGTTTATTAATAAAGGATATTTAGAAGAAGCGCTTCTTAATTTTGTTGCACTATTAGGATGGCATCCAGAAGATGATCAAGAAATTTTTTCTGTAGACAACCTTATTGAAAAATTTTCTTTAGATAGAATCAATAAATCAGGAGCTATATTTGATAGAGAGAAGTTAATTTGGATGAATAGAGAATACATTAAAATTATGAATCACGATAATATGAAAAATATTATTACTCACAAGCTAAAATCGATTAATATTTATAATTCTGAGGTTAATTTAGACAAACTAGCTATTTATTGTAAAAGTCGCATTAATGTAGTTGAACAAATATTAGATGAGGTTCGTGGTTTTTATATTTTAGAAGATAATAAAGATATCGATAAATTTGATTATGTAAATTTATTCAAACTTTGGTGCAAAGAGTTAAGTGGTTTGAAAAATATTAATCAAGAAAATATTAATCAGATTATTTCAATTTCGAAAAGTAGTTTAAATATTTTTGGTAAAAATTTATTTATTCCAATTAGAATTGCTTTAATTGGAAAAACGCATGGGCCTGATATTCTTACTTTAATTGATATTTTAGGTATTGATGAGTCAATTAAAAGAATTAAAAGATTTGATAGATGAATTATAATGAATTAATAAAAAATTTTATTACTGATATAATAGATAAAGATTTAGATTCAGGCAAATATAAAAATATTATTACACGTTTTCCACCTGAACCAAATGGCTATTTACATATAGGGCATGCCAAGTCAATTTGTTTGAATTTTGGGATTGCCATGAAATATGATGGAAAATGTAACTTGAGATTTGATGATACTAATCCTGAAAAAGAGAGCAGTGAATATGTCAAGTCAATTATAAAAGATGTTGAATGGTTAGGGTTTGAATTTAATAAACCTCTTTACGCATCAGATTATTTTGAAAAAATGTATGACTATGCAATTGCCTTAATTAAAATAGGTAAAGCCTATGTCGATGATCAGGATTCAATATCAATAAAAACTTCACGAGGCACATTAACTGCACCTGGAATTAATAGTCCATTTAGGAATAGAACTATTGATGAAAATCTAGAATTATTTGCAAAAATGAAAGATGGAAAATACGAAAATGGTTCAAAAGTTTTAAGAGCAAAAATAGATATGCTTTCCCCAAATATAAATATGAGAGACCCTATATTGTATAGAATATTACACGCATCACACCATAGGACTGGAAATCAATGGTGTATTTACCCCATGTACGATTGGGCACATGGCTTAGAAGATTCTATCGAAAATATTTCTCATTCTATATGCACATTAGAATTTGAAGATCATAGACCTTTGTATGATTGGTTTTTAAATCAATTAGATGTTTTTCATCCACAGCAAATTGAGTTTTCAAGATTAAACCTTGAATATACAATAATGAGTAAAAGACATTTAAAATTATTAGTTGATAATAAGCATGTTTTGAACTGGGATGATCCAAGAATGCCTACAATTTCAGGTTTAAGAAGAAAAGGATATCCTCCAAATGCTATAAAAGAGTTTATTTATAGTTTAGGTGTAGGTAAAAATGATGGTTATTCATCAATTGAACATTTAGAATACTTTGTAAGAAAAGATTTAAATCAAAATTCTAGTAGAGTCATGGCTATATTAGATCCTATAAAATTAATTATTGATAATTACGAAGAAGATTCATTTGAAACATTAGAAGCAAAAAACAATCCAGAAAAAGAAAATGCAGGTTTAAGAAATATTTTTTTTAGTAAGGAACTTTACATAGAAAAAGATGATTTTATGGAAGATGCTCCTAAAAAATACTTTAGACTCTCAATTGGAAAAGAAGTCAGGTTGCTACATGCATATTATGTTACATGTACACATATTATAAAAGATAGCAATGGTAATATTAAAGAAGTACATTGTAAATATGATCCAGATACAAAGGGAGGTTGGTCCAAAGATGGAAGAAAAGTTAAAGGAACTATTCATTGGGTATCTGCATCACATTCAATAAATGCTTCTATAAGAATATATAAAAAATTATTTACTAAATTAAATCCATATGACAATGATGAAGAAAATTCTTTTATTAATAATTTAAATAGTGATTCTTTAAAGCAGATTAATAATGTAAAGCTTGAATCTTCAATGAAAAAAACTTCTATTAATAATTATTATCAATTTGTTAGAAAAGGTTATTTTAAAATGGATAAAGATTCATCAAAAGATAATATAATATTTAATCAAATTGTTAATCTAAGAGATAGTTGGAAAAAGCATACAAAATAAAATCTTCTTCCAAAATTAATTTAGGATTAAAAGTTTTAAATCTTAGAAATGATAATTACCATAATATAAATTCAGTTTTTATAGAGGTAGATTTATGTGATGAAATTACTTTCACTCCATCAAATTCATTTGAGCTAATTTGCTCAAATATTGATATCCCAATTAATAATCAAAATACAATTTTTAAAGCTTACCAATTACTTGATAAAAAATTTGATTTTCAAAAGCACTATAAAATAAAATTAAAAAAAAATATTCCCATTGGTGGTGGAATGGGTGGAGGGAGTAGTAATGCAGCATTTACACTTAAGGCTCTTAATAAATTACATGATTTAAATTTAAGCAGTGATAAGCTTTGCGAGATTGGTTTAGAAATAGGGAGCGATGTCCCTTTTTTTATAGATGGAGGTGTAAAATTTATATCAGGTAGAGGTGAAAAAATTATAAATCATAGCTGTACTAAAATTAGTTCATTTTATATAGTGTTAATTTTCCCTGATTTTTCAGTTAATACTTCCTGGGCATATAAAAAAATTAAAAATAAGTTGCAGTATAATAATTATAGCCCTAAATTTCCCGCCCTGGACAGTAAAGTGAATTGGAAGTTATTTGAAAATGATTTTGAAGATGTTGTAGGATCAGCATATCCAGAAATTTTTGAAATAAAGAGGTTTTTATATGAAAACGGAGCTCTTTATTCAGGTTTGTCAGGCAGTGGCTCGACTATGTTTGGTGTATACAATGATAGAAATGTTTTAGAGCAAATAAAACAGAGTACAAGTCATTATAATACCCTCATAGTCTCCCCTGCAAAAAAGTAAAATTTGGGGGATCGTTCAATGGTAGGACACATGGTTTTGGTCCATGGAATCGGGGTTCGACTCCCTGTCCCCCAGCATGAAAATATTTAGTGGAAATTCAAATAGGCTATTAGCTGAAAAAATTTGCGATTATTTAGGAGTAAATTTAGGAAAGCTGAATATAAGTCAATTTAGTGATGGAGAATTATCTATTGCTTTTGATGAAAACATTAGAAATGAAAATGTTTTTATTATTCAATCAACTAATCCTCCAGCAGAAAATATTTTAGAATTAATGTTAATTCTTGATGCAGCTAAAAGAGCTTCGGCAAAAAAAGTGACTATAGTCATTCCATATTTTGGTTATGGCCGTCAAGATAGAAAAGATAGACCGAGAGTTCCTATTTCTTCAAGAGTTATACTTGATATGGCTGTAGGTTTAGGTGCAGATCGTATTGTATCAATGGATTTACATTCTTCTCAGATTCAAGGTTTTGTAAATGTTCCATTTGATCATTTATATTCAAGAATGGCTTTATTTAAAGAGTTAAAAAAAATGAATTTAAACGAAGAAACAGGTGTTATATTAGCCCCTGATGTTGGAAGTGCAAAAATGAGTCAAGCTTATGCAAAATCACTGGGCATTAGTTTTGCTTTAATAGATAAGAGAAGACCTAAGGCTAATGAGGCAATAGTTGCAAATTTGGTCGGAGATTTAAATAATAAAGAAGTATTAATAATAGATGATATGATTGATACTGCAGGAACAATATGTAATGCAGCAGATGCTGCGATGGATAATGGCGCTGTGTCAGTAACGGCAATTGCTACTCATCCAGTTTTATCTGGACCAGCAGTTGATCGGTTATCAAATTCTAAAATAGTTAAAGTAATTGTTTGTGATACTGTTGAATTAACTGAAGATAAAATATTTGATAAATTAGAAATTATTAGTGTTGCGAATGTTTTTGGAGAGGCAATTAAACGAATTATAGATGGAACATCATTAAGTTCAATGTTCCAAGAAGCGAAAGGATAAAAAATGGCTGATGAATTTAAATTAGATATATTTAAGAGGGATAATCTTTCTAAAAGCTCTTTAAAGCAATTAAGAAGAGATGGAAATATACCAGGGATTTTTTATTCCTTCGATTCTAAAGAAAGTATAGCTTTTTATATGAATAATAAAACTTTATTAGAAGCTAAAAAATCAGGAGCACGAATTTTCAATATTGCAGTAGGCAGTAAAAAACAAAATGTTATTTTTAAATCTGTTCAATACCATCCTGTTACAGATATAGTTTTGCATGTTGATTTATACGGAGTTGATATGAATCAAGCAGTTTCAGTTCAAGTACAGTTAAAATTAGAAGGAAATGCTGCAGGAGTATTAAATGAAGGTGGAGTTTTAGTCCAATCTCTCAATGAAATTGAAATAGAGTGTTTACCATCTGATATTCCTGAAAATATTTCAGTAGATATATCTGAATTAGGTCTTGGAGATAGTTTTAAAGTAGAGGATTTAAAACTAGAAGAAAAAATTTCAATAAAATCTGATACTAATCATGTTATTGCTTCTGTTACACAGGCAATGAAAGAAGAAGAGGCTCAACCAGATTTAGAAGAAGGTGAAACTGAAGGATTGGCTGAACCTACTGCGGAAGAGGCTTCTAATGATCAGGCTCCAAGTGATGATAAAAATGATTCTTCTGATCAAGAAGAAAAATAATGAAATTAATTGTTGGTCTTGGAAATCCAGGTGACAATTATCGTTTAACTAAACATAATTTTGGTTTTTGGATTATTGATAAATTAGTTGAACAGCGCTCTTTAAAATATAAATTAGGAAGAGGTGATTATTTATTTGCACTAGATAATAATTATATGTTCTTAAAGCCTACATCATTTATGAATAATAGCGGTGTAGCCATTAAACAGGTAATGAATTATTATAAAAACATTGATGATATCATTATTATTTATGATGATATTGATATTGATTTAGGGCAAATAAGATTTCGAGAAAATGGTTCAGATGGAGGTCATAATGGAATTAAATCTATTATTAATCATTTAAATACAAATCAGTTTGATAGATTAAAAATTGGTATCGCAACGGATATGAATATGAGGCCATCAGAAGTATATGTATTAAAGCCTTTTTCTAAGAAATATATAGATTTAGTAAATGAAATAATTAATTATGCTTCTGATGGTATTAATTACTATTTAAATCATAATATTAGTTCAGCAATGAATAATTATAATAAAAGGAATAATGATAATGGAAAATAAATTGTTTTATGTTTTTGGTTCAGGTTTAATTGCAATGCTTTTTGCATTTTTTAAAACTAGTTGGATTAATAAACAAGATGAAGGTTCGGATAGAATGAAGAAAATTGGGAAGAGTATAGCTGAAGGAGCAATGGCATTTTTAAAAGCTGAATATCGCATATTATCAGTTTTTGTAATTGTTGTAGCATGTATGCTTGCATTTGCTGCAAACAGTCAAGGCGATTCTTGGTTAATTTCTATATCATTTTTAGTAGGAGCTTTTGCCTCTGCATTAGCAGGATTTTTAGGTATGAGAGTTGCTACAAAAGCAAATAATCGAACTACTAATGCCGCTCAAGATAGCCTAGCAAAAGCACTTAATGTTGCATTTACTGGTGGTTCCGTAATGGGATTAAGTGTAGTTGGATTAGGTGTTTTGGGTGTTACAGGTTTATTCCTTTTATATGATGGTTTGGGTCTATTTTCTGATATGTCTAAATTAATCCAAGCATTAACTGGATTTTCACTTGGAGCATCATCTATTGCTTTATTTGCAAGAGTTGGAGGTGGAATATACACAAAAGCTGCCGATGTTGGAGCAGATTTAGTTGGTAAAGTTGAAGCAGGAATTCCTGAAGATCATCCATTAAATCCTGCTACTATTGCTGATAATGTAGGTGATAATGTTGGTGATGTAGCTGGTATGGGAGCAGATCTATTTGAATCATATGTTGGGGCTATCATTGGTTCCATGGTATTAGGGCTAGCTTTTGGAATGGAATATGTTATGTTACCATTATATATAGCTGGTTCAGGAATTTTAGTATCTATTATGGGTACTTTTATGGTATCTGTAAAAGAAGGTGGAAGTCCACAAAGAGCTTTAAATATTGGAGAATTTGGCTCATCTGTGGTTATGGTAGCTGTAATGTACTTTTTGATTACTAATTTTATTCCATTAGAATCTTTAAATAATGCACCTACTGCAATGGGTATATTTTATGCCACATTAATTGGATTAGCTTCAGGCTTAGGTATCGGTTTAATTACTGAGCATTACACAGGTACAGGAACAAAACCAGTCAAATCAGTCTCAGATCAATCTGTTACAGGTGCAGCTACAAATATTATTGCAGGTTTAGGTGTTGGAATGCAATCAACAGCAATTCCAACATTAATTATTGCTGCTGCAATAATTGGTGCATTTTCTTTTGCAGGTTTATATGGTATTGCAATGGCAGCACTTGGAATGCTTGCTAACACTGGAATACAATTAGCTGTTGATGCATATGGTCCTATATCTGATAATGCAGGTGGAATTGCAGAAATGGCTGAATTACCAGCTGAAGTTAGAGAGCGAACTGATAAACTAGATGCCGTAGGTAACACTACAGCTGCTATAGGAAAAGGCTTTGCTATTGGTTCTGCAGCACTTACAACGCTTGCTTTATTTGCTTCATTTAGATCTGTTGTTGAAATGAAAACAGGTCAAACTTTATTAATAGATATTACAAACCCTTGGGTGATGGGTGGTTTATTTGTAGGAGGAATGTTACCTTTTGTATTCTCAGCAATGGCAATGGGAGCTGTTGGAAGAGCTGCAATGTCAATGATTGAGGAAGTAAGAAGACAATTTAAAAATATTCCAGAATTGAAAGCTGCTCTTAAGGTTTTAAATAAAGGAGATGAATCATCATGGTCAGATGAAGATAAAAAAACCTACAATGCAGGTTTAGATAAGGCTGAACATGGAAAATGCGTAGAAATATCTACTCAATCAGCAATTAAAGAAATGATGCTACCTGGATTATTAGCAATTTTAACACCTGTTATAGTTGGTGGTATTTTTGGTCCGGAAGCTCTAGGAGGCTTACTTGCTGGAGTTACTGTTTGTGGAGTTTTAATGGCAATATTTCAATCAAATGCTGGCGGAGCTTGGGATAATGCTAAAAAAATGATTGAAGAAGGTGTAACAATAAATGGTGAAAAATATGGGAAAGGTTCAGAGCCCCATAAAGCTGCAGTTGTTGGTGATACTGTAGGAGACCCATTTAAAGATACCTCAGGACCTTCGTTAAATATTTTAATCAAGTTAATGTCAGTTGTATCATTGGTAATGGCACCATTTTTATTTTAAAAATTTTAAAAAGGAGATAGTTTTAATGAATAATTATGAAATAGTTTACATCATACACCCAGCTCTTCAAGAGGGTCGTTTGATTGATATAAAAAATAAAATTCATGAACAAATAACAGCATCAAAAGGAAAGGTTTTATTTGATGATAATTGGGGCAAAAAGAAATTAGCCTATGCTATTGATAAACAAAAATATGGTACATATTTATTTTGTCAATTTTTGCTGGAAGGTAAAAATGTTCAATCAATCAATGTAGATTGTGAATTAAATACAAATATATTACGTCATCTAATAACTAAGATTGAATCATCTCAGGTATTAGATGAAAAAGATAAAAAAGAAGTAAAGAAAGTTGTAACTAAAGAAGTCAATGAAAAATCTTCTGAGAATATTAAAAGTGATTCTAATGAATTAGGAGCTAAGGGAAAAACCGATTCAAAAGCAGAAGTTGCACAAGCTGCTGATTCAAAAGAAGAAGCTGAAAAAGTGGCTGATTCAAAAGAAGAAGTTGCAGAAGCTGCTGATTCAAAAGAAGAAGCTGAAGAAGCGGCTGATTCAAAAGAAGAAGCTGAAAAAGTTGCTGATTCAAAAGAAGAAGCTGAAGAAGCGGCTGATTCAAAAGAAGAAGAGGTTGAAGATATACCCGATTCAAAAGAAGTAGAATCTGATGAAGCAGTTGATTTGGAAAATGAAAATTCTAAATAAAAATAAAATTTAAAAAGGAGTTTAATAGTAATGGCAATATTAGCACAATCAAGAGTCTGTCCTTTTAAGGAAGACAAAGATTTAATTAAACAAATAGATTATAAGCAATATAAATTTTTAAGAAAGTTTATAACTGACCAAGGTAAAATTATTCCATCTCATGTTACAGGTGTATCAGCTAAGTATCAGAGATTAATTACAGCTGAAATTAAAAAAGCAAGGATCCTGGCATTATTACCGTTTGCTGTTGATCCAAGATATAGTTAGGGGGAAAAATGAAAATTATATTATTACAAACACATGAAAATTTAGGACAAATTGGAGAAATTGTTAATGTAAAATCAGGTTATGCAAGAAACTTTTTGATTCCTAATAAAATAGCTTCAATCGCTACAGATGATAATATTCAATATTATAATAAATGGATTGAAAATCAAAAAATTAAAGAAGCCAAAAATAGAAAAAATTTGGAATTATTATCTAATCAACTTGATAAGCTAACTTTAAAATTTGAATTAAAGGCAGGTGAAAATGATAAGTTATTTGGTTCAGTTACATCTCAAATGATATCTGATGAGCTTGACAAAAAAGGATATTCAATTGATAAAAAAGAAATTATTTTAGATGAATCATTGAAAGAAATTGGTAATCATTTTGTTCATATTCATTTAGATGAAAGCTTGAAACCAAAAATTAAAGTTAAAATAACTGCTGAAAAATAGATACGTATTATTATTAGTATTTAATTTTTTATTTACTCAATCTGAGTATCAGATATTAAATATTCCCAAAAATTCATTTCTATTATCTGTTAATAATAGCTATGCTCATGATAATATTCGTAATCATGAAAAATATAGTATTAGTTATATTCAGTATCCTGCCCAGATTAATTTTTTAAACTTTGATATTAATAAGTATAGTTTTTCATTTTTGAATTTTGGATTGATTGAAGACTCTATAGATAATAATATTATAAATTCATTTCAATCATATGAATATTTAATAGCATATGATATAATTAAATCAAATAACAATTTATCTTCCTCAATTGGTTTTATACATAGTCAAATAGAAAATTATGAATCAGACGCTTTCGTATTTAATATTAAAAAACAATTTAAAATTAAAAGTTTCAATGCTTATATTGTATTTGAAAATGTAGGTCTTGTATTAGATCATTATACTTCAAATAATCAAAATAATTCTTATAAAATTCAATTTGGTTTAGATAATATATATCCATTTAATAATTTTAATTTTGGATACGATTTAGTCTATAATCAATTTGTATCCTCGCCTATTCATATTGTTTCTTTAAGTAAAAAATTTAGTAATTATTTAAAATTTAGGATAGCTAATAGTTCAAACTATAAAAAATTAAATGCTTACAATAACTATAAAGACTACATATATGGAGTATCTCTTGGATTTACAATTTACACAGAAAATAATAAGGCTATTGATATTGGATTCTTAAATTTAGGACCTGCAGGATATGTTTACGGAATTACAATGAATTTTTAAATTATACTGTGTTTTTGTCCACATTTTTTAAATGCTTCAATTGCAGATTTCAATTCCGATTTAGTATGTGCAGCACTAATCTGAACTCGTATGCGAGATTCATTTTCAGGAACTACTGGGTATGAAAAAGCTATTACATATATGCCTAACTTTAATATATCTGCTGCAAAATTTTGAGCAATCTTTGCATCTCTAATCATAATTGGAACAATAGGATGAACACCTTCTTTAATTTCAAACCCTATTTTTTTAATTTCATTCCTAAAGAACACTGTATTACTAGTCAATCTATCTTGTAGCTTTATATCATTTTCAATAATATCAAGTGCTTTTAATGATGCACATACAATATTAGGTGCTAATGAATTACTGAATAAATAAGGTCTTGAACGTTGACGAAGTGTATTAATTATTTCATTGGATGAAGATGTGAATCCACCCGAGGCACCACCGAGTGCCTTTCCAAGTGTCGATGTTATAATATCAACTTTATCTAATACATTATGATAATCTGCAGAACCTTTTCCGTTAGGACCAATTAACCCAGTTGCATGAGAGTCATCAACGTGAACAATAGCATTATATTTTTTTGCAAGCGAAGTAATATCATCTAATTTAGCAATGAATCCATCCATTGAAAAAACACCATCAGTAGTAATTATGCGTTGTTTGAATTTACTGGTTTTTTTTAAAATAGATTCTAATTCTTCCATATTTGAGTTACTGTATCTAAATCTTTTTGCTTTACATAATCTTATTCCGTCAATAATTGATGCATGATTTAATTGGTCGGATATAATTGCATCCTTATCATTAAATAATGTTTCAAATAATCCTCCATTTGCATCAAAGCAAGATGTATATAAAATTGTATTTTCTTTATTTAAATATTTTGAAATTTGTTTTTCTAAATCATCATGAATTGATTGAGTTCCACAAATAAACCTTACCGAACTTAAACCAAATCCATATTCTTTAATTCCTTTTATTGCGGCATCTAGAATTTCAGGATGATTTGAAAGCCCAAGGTAATTATTTGCACAAAAATTTAATACTTCGCAATTATCTTTGATGATTATTTTTGAATTTTGAGGTGAAAAAATTATTCTTTCAGATTTATATAATCCATTATTCTTAATAAGATTTAATTCTTTTTTTAATGTTTTATTTAAATTATTCATGATTATAGTATTTTTTTAAACTTGGAATCATATAGTCTTCCAATAGATTATCAAAATTATAGTTACAAGAAAAAAACCACTCTTTTTTTGCTAAGGATTTATCAATAAAACTTGGCCAACTATCAACAATTTTTTGTCTTTCTAAATCTATATCATAACTTAGCTTAAAATTTGGAAAAAATTCTTTTATTTTGTTTTCAAAATTAATTACTGTGGGACTAAATGATGTCACATTGTATATTTTAGATTTTATCTTATTACTTTCTGCATTCATTAAATTAATTATCGCTGAAATTGCATCAGGCATTGCTATAAATGGTAAAATAGTTTGATTATTTACAAAACAATTATAATGCTTATTTAGAAATGCTGAATGTATCATTTCAGGTGCATAATCGCTTGTACCACCAGTTGGTTTAGAACTTGCAGAAATAATTCCTGGAAATCTAATACATCTAAAATCAACATTATTTTTTAAATATTTTTTAATGCCAATTTCTTCACATTTTAATTTTGCTTTTCCATATTCTGTAATTGGATTTTTAGATAAATTTTTTTCATTAATGATGTCATTTAAATTTTGATTTATAACATTGTATACAGCGATTGAACTAGGAAAGAAAAATTTAATTGGATTTTGATATTTAAGCGCTTGTATTTTAGCAAGCTCTAATAAATTAATTGTACCATTATAATTAACCTCATTTGAAAAATCAGGGTTTTTTTGTGCTTTTGAGCTTAGCACAGCTGCTAAATGGTATATTTCAGATAAATTATATTTTTTATTAATATTATCTAATATATTTTGATCTAATATACTCCCAGTTATTTTTTTTATATTGGGACTAATATGGTCATCATGTGCAATATCTAATGATATGATAATATTATCATTTGAAAGCTGTTTAATTAACGATTTTCCTATTTCACCATTAGCGCCTGTAATTAATATAATTTTTTTAGTCATTTTTTAATAAATTTAGGTATATCTATTATGTCAAATATAAAAATTATATTTCAATTTTTTTGGTTATTGTTTTTATCTTGTTCTGAACAAGAAAGCTATATTTTAAGTCCAAATGATTCATTATTTAATTCACCTCTAAATATATCAGGTGGTAGTAATACTTTAGATTTAGTGACATGGAACATTGAAAATTTTCCTAAAAATAATCTTACTAATATGTATGTTAGGCAAATAATTGATTCGTTAGATGTTGATATTATTGCATTGCAAGAAATAAAAGATATACAAAACTTTAATAATATATTAGATTCCTTGGGCAATGACTGGGTCGGTTTTAGATCTGGTGAAATTGATTCTGATTATCAGGAGCTTTCATATATCATAAATACACAAAATATTGAAATAGTTTCAAATCCCTATACAATATTAAACGATAATTCATATTATTTTGCTTATCGAGGACCTTACGTTCTTGAAATATCTTATCAAAATAATAATTTCATTTTAATCAACATTCATTATAAATGTTGTAGTGGTTATGAAGATAGAAGATTGCAAGCCTCTTTATTGCTTCATTCGTATATAAATACATTTTTTAATGATTCGAAAGTTATTGTTTTGGGTGACTTTAATGATTTATTAATAGATGATAATAATGTTTTTTCACCTTTTTTATCAGATATGAATAATTTTTACTTTACTGATTTTGCTATTGCAAATTCTTCAACTGCATTATGGTCCTTTCCTTCTTGGCCTAGTCATTTAGATCATATTTTAATTACAAATGAATTATTTAATTATGTTGTTGATACTCAAACGGTTCTAGTAGATTGGTCTTTGAACGGGGGTTTGAGTGCTTATGATGCATATGTTTCAGATCATAGGCCAGTAATGTTAAAAATATTATTAGATGATTAGTTGTTCAATATTTTTTTTAAAAAAAATAATATCTTCTTTATGTGTTAAGTAATTCTCTACTTCATGAATATCAATCCATTTTGCTTCAGGATTATTTTTATCTATAGGTACTAATTTTTTTTGATTTGATTCAAATAAAAATATATGAATTGTTTTAAGTTCTGATAAATCATCTTGACCATCAAGTCCAATACGATACCTATCATAACATCCTATTTTTTTTATTAAAACTGGGTTAGCGATCCCAGTCTCTTCGTAGATTTCTCTGATTGCGGCAATAATGGGGGTTTCTCCTTTATCAATATGACCTTTCGGTAATGACCAGGAATCGTGATTTTGATTTACTATTACAACTTTATTTGCTTTATTTAAAATAATTCCACCAGCACATTCAACTTTTTTTGTATTATTTTTCATTATTAACTATATATTCTAATATTTTTTTTGCTATCCTTAATTTTGTATTTTTTCTAAATTCTTTATTGCTTCCATTTTTAGAAAAAATATAAACATGATTGGTATCTTCATTAAAACCTGCTCCTGATTCATTAGCATAATTCAAAACAATATAATCACTCTTTTTAGCTTTCATTTTATTAATTGCATTTGCTTGTCCATTTTCAGTTTCTAATGCGAATGCTATTTTAATGCCTTTATGTTTTGAGATAGTATCTGCCATTATATCTACAGATTTTTCTAGTTTTAAGTTCTGTGTTTTATCATTACTTTTAATTTTCTTATCAGAAAATTCTATTGGTTTGTAATCTGCAACTGCTGCAGCCATAAATATATAATCAAAAGTATTATTAGTTAATTCATCCTCTATTTTATTATTCATTTCTTCTGCAGTAGTGATATCTATAATTTTTACTCCAGGAACAATTGGTATAGAAACAGGCCCTGATATTAAAGTCACTTTACTGCCATATTCTTTCGAAGCTTTTGCTAAAGCATATCCCATTTTACCACTAGAATGATTTGTTATAAATCGGACAGGATCTATTGGTTCTCTCGTAGGGCCAGCTGTTATTAAAATTTTTTTATTTTCTAAAATAAGATTTTCATTAAATAATTTTCTAATATTATTCATTATATTATTAATATCTGCAAATCTTCCTTTACCTTCATGTAAACTAGCTAGCTGACCTTCTTCAGGAGGAACAATAATATTATTTCTTTTTTCAAGAATTTTAACTGCATTAATAGTTCCTTCGTTATTCCACATTCTAAAATTCATAGCTGGAGCAAATAAAATAGGAACATCGCATATTGATAAAGTAGTTGATACTATTTCATCTGCGACACCATTTGCAGTTTTACACAAAATATTTGCAGTAGCAGGAGCTACTATAATTGCATCAAGTTCAAATGAAAGTTTTACATGATCCATGCCTCCTTTAGGATTATTTGGAAATAATGTCGTTAAAACTTCATTATTTGACAAAGCCGCAAGAGTAGCAACTCCAATGAATTTTTCAGCTGATTCACTCATCATAACCTGTACATTTGTTCCTTCTTTTCTAAGGAGTCTTAACAGCTCACATGCTTTATAAGCAGCTATAGATCCAGTAATGCACAGTAATATATTTTTATTTTTTAAACTATTCATCTTTTAATACAAATCATTAATCCATCTCTTATTGGAGCTAAAAAATTTGATACACTATCATCATTCTGGATATATTCACCAGTTTCACGTAGCATCTTAGATTGTTTATCTTTAGGATTAAGTACTTCACCACTCCAAAGCATGTTATCTAGTACAATGATGCCACCTTTTTTAACTAATTTTATGCACTCCAAATAATAGTTTAGATAATTCATTTTATCAGCATCGATAAATATGAAATCAAATTTCTTTTTAAATTTTTTTAATGATTCTAAAGCAGGTCCTTCATGCATAGTAATCATATCAACATATTTAGAATTTTTAAATAATTTTTTTGCTGTTATAATATGATGTTCCATAAATTCACAGGTATCAATGGTTCCATTACTTGGTAGTGCTCTAACCATAGATGCTGCACTGTAACCAGTAAACATCCCAATCTCAAGTATTCTTTTTGCTTGACAAAGCTTTATTAAATGGCATAAAAAATTACCAACTAAAATTCCACTAATCATTTGAGGATAAGTTTCATTTTTATAGGTATATTCTCTTATTTTTTTTTGAAGTAGATTTTCTTTATCGGAATATTTTTCACAATAATGATTTATGTTATTATCGATCATTGATTAACTCTTCTAATTTATTATTTTGGTATAAGATTTGAAGTTCTTGATATCCTCCAATAAAAGAGTTATTAATACAGATTTGAGGAACTGTATATTGTCCAGCTAAATCTAATAAATCTCTCCTAGACATATTTATTTCTTCAATATTTATTTCTTCAAATTGAATGTTTAATTTATTGAGTAAGTTTTTTGCTGCATCGCAATAGCCACACCAGTTGGACGTATATATTTTAACCATATTTTTATTGAATTTAATATTTAAATTATAATCTTAATATAAAGATAAATAATAAAGGAATTATATGTATTTAAATATAGGTGAAAGTGCTCCAGATTTTGAGTTGTTAAATTATGATA
>CBFHVR010000063.1:0-9651 GCA_965659495.1 uncultured bacterium | reverse complement strand
CCTACAACAACTGAAACAAGGAAAAAAGTTCCTATTACTTCAGATAAATATTTCATAATTTCATACCTTAACTAAACTTTGTTTGGAATTATTAATGTAAAATTTGAGCCCTTCCCTACATTTGATTCAACTACGACTTTTCCACTATGAAGATTCATTATATGCTTAACTATTGAAAGTCCTAAACCAGTACCTCCCGTTGCTTTACTATGTGATTTATCAACACAATAAAATCTTTTAAAAATATGATCTAATTCATTTTTTGGGATTCCTATACCTTTATCTTTAACACTAATATGCAAATTATTACTGATGATTTTTACATCGACTTTTACAATTTTTTTATTATCACTATACCTGATAGCATTATAAATTAAATTAACCACAGATTCTTGAATTAATCTTTTATTTAAATTGAAAATTATTGAACTGCTACAATTTATATGTAATTTAATTTGTTTTTTATTTGCTGCATATTCACATTCATTTATTGCATCATTAATTAAATCTAAAATATTATTTTCAAAAATTTCAATATCTCCTTTATCAACAGACTCTTCTAATCTAGATAGCTCTAGTAAATCATTAATAATAGAATTCATTCTTGATGTTTGCTTATCTAAAATATTTAAAAAGTAATTTTTATCCTCATCATTATCAACATCTTTTAAGGTCTCAACATAACCTTTTAATGCTGTTATAGGTGTTTTTAGCTCATGCGATACGTTTGCTACAAATTCTTGTCTTACTTTTTCTAAATTTCGTAATTTTGTAATATCATTGACCACAATTACATGACCCATAAAATTATCCTCTTGATCTTTAAGCATTGTGGCCGAGCATAAAATTGTCTTGTTTTTTATATTATCAATAGTGACCTCTTTATTATCTATATTTTTATGATCTGTTAAATCCTTATAAAATTTCAAAAATTTCTTATCTTTAATTACAGTATTAATATCAAGACCAACTGCTCTTCCTTTCAGCTCAAATAAATCTCTAAAAAAATCATTAGTTTTTATAATTTTATTTGAATAGTCTACAGCGACTAAACCCTCTGCCATGCTAGCTAAAATTGCGTCATTCTCATTTTTTTGTAAAGTTATTAACTTTATCCTTTCATCTAATTGATTAGCCATAATATTTAATGATTTAGCTAAACTATTAATTTCGATTGTATTTGATGGTTTGATTCTTGATTGAAATTCACCTTTTGAAAAAGCCATAGCATTAACTACCATTTTCTCTAGAGGATTAGCAATTTTTCTTGATATAAATAAGCTAATTCCAAGTGTTGCAATTAATATATAAATTGAAGATTTTATAATTTCAGAAGTAAGCAATGAAATATTACTTTTAAGAGAATTTAATGGAACTGAAGTCCTAATAATAATTTGCTCACCATTAATATTCTGTGAAATAGCCAAATACAGCATCTTTTCTTTAACTGTATTGCTGTATCTGATAGATGTACCAGTTTTACCATTATTTGCTTCAAGTACCTCTGGCCTAGATAAATGATTATCCATTGATTTTGGATTTTCATCAGAATCACCTAACACAGAACCATCTTTATTAATTACAGTATAACGTGTTTTTGTATCTTGTTTTAATTCTTTACAAATTAAAGATAAGTCTACATCACTAAAATCAGTATATGATTCTAATAATTTAGAAAATAAAATCGCTCTAGATTCTAAATCACTTTCTTTTTCTAAATAATAAAACGAAGTAAAATAAAAATTAAACAACCATAAAAATAATATAACAACAACTGAAATAATGAATAAATTAGTTGTAAATATTCTGCTAAAAATTTTATTTGGTAAGAGCTTTTTCATTTAATTAAAATTAATATTTTCATTTAAATCTATTATTTTTCTTTCAATTAAATCTCTAACTTTGGAGAAGCCAATCATGATTTGACTATGATTTCCCTTAAATTTTGAAGGATCCTTAATTGGCCAATGAATATGTTTTTTAGAATTTATAATAGGACATTTATCTTTTGCATCACCGCAGAGAGTAATTACTAAATCAAAATTATTTATTTTTTCAATTGAAATTTTTTTTGATTTATAATTAGATATATCAATACCTATCTCCATCATTGAATTAATTGCATTTATATTAACATTTTCTGGATTTGTTCCAGCACTTGATACATTGAAATTTTTTAAAATTTTCCTACCTAAGCCTTCTGCCATTTGAGAACGACATGAGTTGCCTGTGCATAAAAATAAAATAGATTTATTTTTACTCGGAATAACCAATTCTTTCAAATGGATTAACTATACTTGAAACTAAGTTTTTTGAATGACCCGAAATTCTTTTTAAATATCTTAAATACAAGCATAATGAACCTGCTTGGATGGAAGATAAATCTTTTATTTCACCAGATATAATAGAATTAACCAACTTAGAACTCTCGATAGAAATATCACTTTTGTATTCTTCCATTAATTTTCTTGCTAAATCTATATCTTGATTTTTAAATGCATCAATTGTATTATTAAAATAATCTTTAACATTATTTTCAATGATACTTATTTTTTTTTCTTCTGTTCCAAATAATAGTTTTCCTTTGTGATTAACTGCTAAATCACAAATATTTTTTGTATAATCTCCTATCCTTTCAATATCGATAACAACGCTAACCAAAACTAAGCCTGCAGATAAATTAGTTTCTGAATTAACAGAAAGATGAGTCATTATTTTTCTTCTAACAACTCTTTCAAACTCATTAATTTCTTTATCCATTAAATAAATATCAATTTTACTATTTTTATCATATCTTAAATTATCTATAGATTCATTGAACATTTGCTTAGTAAGATCTAGCATTTTATAACAATCTAATAATGCCTGATTTAATAAATCATCTGAATTAAATACTTTAAATATATCTGTTAAAAAATTCATACTATTACCCCCATGAAAATATTATTAAAAAAGGAACGATAAAAAACATAACAATTAAATAAACAATAGGAAAAGATTTATTTTTTAAGGTTAAATCTGCAAATTTCTCAGAAATTTTAATAGGAATTTCACTCAAATATGGATTTAGGTAAATAATTAAAATTCCAAAGATATTAAAAAATAAATGTGCAAATGATGCAACCATAGCTGTTACATTAAGCGATAATGACGCAAGCAATGCTGTTACGGTTGTTCCAATATTAGCACCCAATGTAAATGGATAAATTTGTCTCAAAGTTAATACTCCAGCTCCAGCAAGCGGAATCACAGTTGAAGTAGTTATTGATGAACTTTGAACTGAAATTGTTAAAAATACACCAAAAGCCATTGCTCTTAAAGCTGTTTTAAATATGTATGTATCAAAAAAAACTTCAACTTTTTTTAATACTAAGCTCCTTAATAGCTTAACAATAAAATATAGCATTAAAAAAGTTATAAATACACTTATAAGTATATATAAAATATTATTGTCAAAACTTAATAATTGAACTTTTTTTGCACCCCATTTAATAGCAATTTTAACAGGGCTTTTAAATACTTCTGTTGTACTTATAGTACCAAATAATTGAACTCCTAACCAGGATGCAGACTTTTCTAATAAACCAAAAGCAATCTCAATAGGAAGTAGGATTATTACAGCAAGCACATTAAAAAAATCGTGAACTGTTGCGGCCTGAAATGCTCTTTTAAATTCATTGCCACGCTGTAAATGACCAATAGAAACAATTGTATTGGTAACTGTTGTGCCTATATTAGCTCCCATAATCATTGGGATTGCTCCACCTAAAGTAAGAGTCCCTCCTCCTACCATTGCCACAATTAAGGATGTTGTTGTTGATGAGCTTTGGAATAAAGTCGTAGCTAAAATCCCTATAAATAATGCAACAAAAGGATTGCTAGTTGTTGACATGACTTGCTTGGCAAAATCGCCACCTAGTAATTTAATTCCACTTGATAAACCATTTATACCTACTAAAAAAAGATACAAACATAAAAATACCCCAAGTACCTTAAAAATAGTTTTTAAATTATCATTCATGAGCTATAATCTATTAAAGTAAATCCCATATTTTAATACTAAAATAAAAAATATTAATTATCTTCAGTAAGGAATCTATAACCAACACCCCTTACAGTTTTAAGAAATTTGGAAGCTTTACCAAGTTTCTTCCTCAATCCAACAAATTGGAAATCAATAGATCTATCTGTGACAGGATAATCGCCACCTCTAATTTCATCAATTAATTGGTTCCTTGTATAAACCCAATTTGGATGACTTGCTAGTATAAATAATATTTGAAATTCAGTATATGTTAGATCAATTATTTTATTTTCAACCTTAACTTCTCTTTTACCTGCATGTATAAATAAATTTTCATAATTTAATGAATCTGATGTTTTACCATCTGATTTTCTTCTTAAAAGTGAATTAACTCTAGCTAATAAAACCTTAATACTAAATGGTTTTGTTACGTAATCATCTGCGCCTGTCTCTAAACCTTTAACAATATCAGACTCTTCACCCTTTGCAGTCAACATAATAATAGGAATATCTTGAGTTTCTGCTTTATTTTTTAAAACCCTACAGACATCAAGCCCATCAATACCTGGTAACATCAAATCTAATAATATTAAATCAGGTGATGATTCTCTTATTATCTTAATTGCAGTTTCTCCATCAAATGCTGATGTGCATTTATAATTTTTTTTCTCTAAATTATATTGTAATAGCCTCTGTATATCTTTTTCATCTTCAACTATAATGATATGTGATATGATTTTAACCATATTCAAATTTATTAGTAGTTTGTTAGGAAGTTATTAGATAGCTTTAATTAATTGAATTTTATTTCTGTTGTTATTTCAAACTTTGATCTTGAATAATCTTCATCAAATACCCCAGAACTATATCCACCATTTTGAATTCTATAAGTTGGACTTATTGATACTGAACCATTATTACTTTTATAACATACAAATTTATATGATAACCAAAGATATGATAAAGAATCATCTGATGTAGTAAGTTCACCATCTAAGTCAGCAATTGTATTTTTTTTATCTACCAAATCATAAAATAATTTCCATTTACCATCAGAAGCAGAAAACCTTATAAGATTCGCATCATAATCTTCATGATCTGATAGGAAATATGAAAAGCCAGATGTTATTTTTGAAAATTTTGGAAATCCTAAATCAAATCCATACGTATTTGGTAAGTCATCTTCGCCAAAAGAAAGTAAAACACTTGGGGTTATAGTAATATTATTGATGTTAAATGTTGAATTAAGACCAAGTGTATAACCATCTTTTTCTGTTTGTTCAATACCATCTAGAGATGCTTCTACAGAGTTTGTTACATTTTCATCTAAAGATAAAAACCAATTTAATTTATAATCGCCTACAATTTTATAACCGGCCATCCCTGTAACTGAGCTATGATTAAATAAAACAAAGGGGATATCCACCAATTTATCAGAATAAAAATGCAAATCATAAGCTGGTGTATATTTTAATGGAAAAGCTCCAACCCATAACCCTTTATCTTCTTCCATATAACCGTAGTATAATTCTAAAAAACTTAAATTAGGTCTATTAGAATTAAGATTTCCTGGTCCATCACTTGGGCCGCTAGTTATTGAACCCATTTTAGTCATTCCTGCTACATCATTAGTACCAATTTTTGTGCTAAAAAACCAACCTTCACCAATATCTGCTTTAATATTTAATCTTCCTCTATATAGGAAATAAAAATCAGCAGTATTATCAGAATTTGTATATTCTTTAACATCATATCTTGGTCTAAATCTTGCATCACCACTAAATTCAATTGCTGCAAAGCTTAAACTAACTATTATTGAAATAATAATTTTTTTCATTTTTTCACCTCTACTTGTTTATTTATAAATTTTTTTATGAAAAAGACTTTGAATAACTATCATCTACAGTATCAAAGAAATAATCTTCTTTAATTTTATATTTATTTAATTCTAAAATATCAACTAGATAACAGCTTTTACTATATACATAATATAATAAAAAACCCTTCATTTAATTGAAGGGTTTTTTATCTAATTTTTTGAAATAAAAGAGGCCAATTATTCCTCTATTATGTATAAAATAAAATTTAATTCAAGAGCTTTTTATCTAATTAAAAATTGAACTCCTAGTCTGAGCTCTGATTTCTTCCATGGTTCAGGTGATCTTATTCCATCAAAATCATCTCTAATATTACTAATCAAAGAACTTAGTGAATAATCAGATAACCTATCTCCTCTTGGTAGTCTGTGAATATATTGGAATTTTAAAGCAGTATTCATACCATCTATCATATAACATAAACCAAAACCTAAATTAGTATTCCAAGTATTTGCTAAATTCCCTTCAGTATTCACTGTTGTTAAAAGTGAGTTAGGATTAATTTCTTCCCATCTAAATGATGTTACTAAATTTAAATTTTTAAAGAAATAATTTAAATGTAAAAGCTGCCCAGAAAACTCAAATGTTCTATTATTTTCATCAACAAACCATAGAATATTGCTGTCAGAACCGGGAGAGTAATCATTAGGAGTAATTTCTTTTATATAAAAATCATACTGCATTGAAAATCCTTGATACATAAATCCAATATCGTATCCTTTTACTTTCTTAATACCATCAACAGCTAACGGCCATTGATCATCATCATCATAAATCATATTCTCTTCTTTATCAGCATACCTGTAACTAAATCCAAAACCAACGGTTGGAATTGGGGTTTTTCTGTAATCAATCCTATCTGCTATTTTTAATCTTCCTGGTAGAATTGTTTTATTACCATATTTTCCAAAATTTAGGCCAAAAGTATAATCTAATCTTGCAATAGTTTCTAAGCTTCCACTTTTATCATTATTTTTTGTTACATCACCTCGTCCATTAACTGTTGCAAAATTAAAAATTATCTGATCTGAAAAAAATTTTTGAGTTATCATAATACCTACATCTCTCCTATTGATTGCATCTTCAATAACATCAGCTCTATCAATCCAAGGACTATCTTTAGATCTTCCCATATTATTTCTAGTAAATGGAATTTTAAAATAACCAACCGTTATGTTAGATCCTTTAATTGGTAATTTCATGGAAGCATAAGCATCAAGTAAAAATGATTCAAATTCCATTTTTTCAGTAATCTTATTAACTTCATCTTCAATAATTTCTTCTATTTCGTCAATGTAAGTATCACCTTTAAATTTTGCAAAATCAACCTCAATTTGATATTTTATTTTTTTTCTTAATTCTCCTTTTATCTGAAAACGAGCATCTTTAAGACCAAATCTATCTTTTTTATAACCATTAGATTCAACCTCATCATATAATCTATTATTATAGTAAAATGATACGTTCCCGGAAAAACGCATATAATCACTACCTTTATATAATGAAAACTGTGAAAATAAACTTGAAAATAATATAAAAAAAGTTAATAGTTTCATTCTTTAAAATCCATTTTATATATCATATTAAAATTATCACTAGCTAAATATAAAAATCCATTTGCAAAAGCAATACCCTCTGGGGTTGGTACATCTACAATCCAAACATCTACTACTTCATAAGTTAAAGGGTCAGCTTTAGATAAAGTTCGATCTTCATCACCAAGAAACCACAAGTAATTATTATAAAAAGTTACTCCAGATACTTCTGATAATTTTTTCGGTTCATGAATTAAATTATTAATATTAAAAGATTCATCTAACTCAAAAATAATTACAGGTGATTTTTCAGTTACAGTCAACCATTTTTTATTAACTGGATTAAATGTCATCCCTTCAAAACCTTTATTAGAACCACCAAAATAAGGAATGATTTTTCTATTTATTTCATTTAAATTTAATTTATCCAAGGTAATTACTTGTCTTGTTCTTTCATCAATAACGTAAATATAATTACTATCTACATGGACTGACTCCATATCTCTTAGATCCAATTTAAATTTTCTTAGTAATTTTCCGTCAATACTAATGTGACTTATATAACCTTCATCGCTTACACAATAAAAAGTATCATCAAAATTATCATACGCTATATCAGAAGGTTCGTGGCAATCAATTATATATGTATCAATAGGCTTAATAAGTTGATTGCAACTAATAAATGAAAAAGTAGAAATTAATATTAATAAAAAATTAATCATTGCAATTTAATATACCTGGTGTAGGTACCACAGATTGAAATTCTCCAGTGCCATCAGGACATCGTGATTGGGATATATCAGTCGATTGAGATAAAAAATCAAATTCAATTATAGTATCACTATTTTCACCAGTAGCAACCCAAATACTTTCACCTGAAGCGCTAAGTCCATCAGATGCCTCTGGCCAAAGAGCATCAGATTCTCCCGTAAACCAAACTAATAATAAACCTCCAGGTTCAATAATAGTACCATTAGGAGCTACTGCACCAACATCTCCAACCTCATCACCAAACACCCAACCAGAAATATCTAAAGGACTATTAGTTATATTCATAAACTCGACATAATCTTTACCACAAAACTCACAATTAGAGCAACTATTAGTTCCATCCTCACACCAAACATCATTTGATGCCAAAAATTCATTAATTACAAGAGGTTGCTCTATAGAACCCAAACACTCAAAACTAGGGTTATATACACTACCATATGTCCAGCTAGAAATATCTTCTACCTGCTCACCATTTTCATTAAAGCCAGAGCAAGCACTGAGATTTAAACTATTTTGAACTTGAGTTATTTCCCAAGATGAACATAAATTATATTGTACTGAAAAATCAGTACTACCCCCGCATTGGCCTAAACAATCATGCTGACCTGATAAATCATTTTTAAAATTGCCATTACTATCAAAAGAATATCCAGCTAATATACAAGAATCATCATCTACAGTAGCAAGAGAATTATAATTACATGATTCAATATTTGTACATCCAGATATTACTAAACCTGCAAGATTTTCAGTATCACTACATGAAAAAAAAATTAAAAAACTAATCAAAAATATTTTGAACATAAATTAATCCTTTAAATAACTAAACCCTTTTTTAATAAAAAGGGCCTAGTTTTAATATATTAAATAAGAGAGGAATAATATAAATCATGACTTAATTATTACGGAAGAGAAAAGACTAATCATTCCTCTCTTATTATTTATAAAATACTATTTAATAAGCATAACTTTCTGTGTTGCGATATCATTAGCTGTTACAGCTTGGACAATATATACACCACTTGCTAAGTTACCAGCATTAAAGTTGATAATATGACCTGCAGTATTTGCTTCCATATAATTATCAACTAATGTTGCAACCTTTTGTCCTAAAAGATTATATACATTAACTGATAAAAATCCAGACTCAGGCATAGCGACACTAAGCTGAGTTGATGGATTAAATGGATTTGGTCCTACAACATTAACGTTAATACTTGTCAATTCGATAACTTGTTCAACCATCACATCGCCTGATTGGTTTGCAACATGAATTGATTCAACTTTAATGTCGCCATTAAATGTTGCAATATCAGTGATTGAATGAGATTTATCAGAAACTAACATAAGATTTGTTGTATTACCAATTGTCTTATATTCTGAAATATAAGCATCTGATAAATTAATCTTAAAATCAGAATTATGAGATAAAGTCATTTGA
>CBFHVR010000062.1:0-9346 GCA_965659495.1 uncultured bacterium | reverse complement strand
ATTTGTTATTACTTGAACCTTCAGCCCATTCTGAATAAAAAAGATTGCCTGGATTAAGTTCTGCACAAGCACTACCATCACCACCACAATCACCGCAATCATCTAGTACGTTACCAGCACAATCACATTCTCCATCAGCAACATAAGTACATGTACCATCATTGTCGGTCGCTTGATCATTGTAGTTACATGCTGTATTATCTGTGCATCCAGCTATTTCATCATCATTACATACACCATCATTATCATCATCTGCGCAAGCATAGCCTGGAAGATCAACGCATGACCCTGTTTCAAAATCTAATTGTTGTGAGTTTATATCAGAAACAACAACACCAATTAAGCATGCCTCAGCTGCTAAAGAATTAATTCCTAAATTAACTAATATTCCGTCACCCGCCGGAATTGTATCGCCAGTTAATGAGAAAGCTAGCAATAGATCGTTATTAGTAGAAAAAGTAAACCCTGCATTATCTGCAGCACCACCTGAAACAGATGTAATCTCTGTTCCGCCTAAATTAAATTGAAAACCAGCTATTGGTGTATCACTTGAAAATAAAACTTCAATAGATGTGTCAGTTGCTTGGCCTAAACTAATCATGTTTTGTTGAGGAGTATCTATTGTATGAGAACCTAAATTTGTCCAATTATTTTGATCTAAAACAATCCATTCGCAATCATCAGTATTTGAACCTGCAGAAGCATTCCAATCACCTGCATTTCCAGTTAAAACTGAAGATTTTCTAACAATTGTGTGATCCTTTGTTGCAGATGAAACACCGCAAACATCCCAACCTGAACCTGGATCACCATAAAAATCACCTACACAGTCTAAGATAGTGTAATCTGATTCTGAACCAGAAACTAAGCAATATCCATCATCTCCATTACTTAGATAAGTATGAAATTCATCGCACTCAGCTAAAATGAAGTCATCTGACGACCCGTGACATACAACGTATACATCACCTGGTGCAACTGTTGCACCGTCATCAAATGATTGCCAATATTCATACTCACCATCAACAGATGGTGCGTTTGAAACACTTGGATATCCATATCCTGATAAATCAATGGTTTCACTGCTAGTATTATAAAACTCAAGATATTTATTATTGCTTGAGCCTTCTGCAGCTTCTGAAATGAAAAGTTGAGCGCTGATAAAGCTAGATGCTAATATCATCACTCCTATAAAGTTAAAGAATCGGGTTCTCATTATGATTCTCCTCCATAATTGTATTAGTTAATTGTTTTATAGACTAGAAATCACCTCTTTTTGACCTCCTCAAGCAAAAAAAGTTCTAATCTTTCCTCCAAAATTTGTTTCTCCCAACGGGAGTTGCACACTTATTCTAAGGCTAAAAAGTAACGATTCTCAGCAAAAAAACAAAGCATTTAATTTATTTTGATAATCACTTTAATAATATCGCTAAGAAAATATAAAATAAAGTAACATTTTTGTGTGATTTGAAACACATTAGAGCAGAAATGTTTATTTAGCTTCCATTAATTTTAACATAATTGCATTTTGAGCATGCATTCTATTTTCTGCTTGATCAAAAATAATTGAATAATCTGCATCACAAACCGAATCAGTAACTTCAACGCCTCTTTCAGCAGGAAGGCAGTGCATAAAAAAAGTATGCTTATTGGTAGCATCCATTAATTGATCATTTATTTGAAATTTAGAAAATAACTGCCTTCTTTCATCCGTCTCTTGTTTTTGTCCCATTGAAGCCCATACATCTGTATATACAACATCCGCATCTTTAACTGAAGCATAAGCATCATGAACTACTTCTACAGAAGAGATGCCAATATCTTGAACTTTTTTCAATAAATCAGCATCAGGTTCAAAACCTTCTGGACAAGCAATAGAAAAATGAAATGGAATTTTTTGCGCTAGCATTAACCATGAATGAACGATATTGTTTCCATCACCAACATAACTAATTTTAAGATTATCTAAATTTCCTTTATGTTCTAAAACCGTAAAAATATCAGCCATAATTTGACAAGGATGATTATAATCTGTCAAACCATTAATAACAGGTACACTAGAATGAGCCGCCATATCTATAATATCTTGATGATCAAATAATCTTGCCATGATCATATCATTAAATCTACTTAATACCCTAGCAATATCAGCTGTTGATTCTCTTTTTCCAATCCCAATATCGTTTGGACCCAAATATAATGCATGACCTCCCATTCTAAAAAACCCCGTTTCAAATGATACCCGAGTTCTTGCTGAAGGCTTAGCAAAAATCATAGCTAGCGTTTTACCTTGAAATGGTCTGTAATTTGCATTTTGTTTAAATTGGTTTTTAATCCATTTAGCCTGATCTAAAATTTCAAATATTTCATCTGAAGTTAAATCTGAAATGTGTATAAAATCTTTGTTCATTTTAATTCCTTTCTTAGTCTTGCTACTGAATAATTTAATTTTTCTCTATATTTTGCTACAGTTCTTCTAGCAATATTAATACCTTCTTTATTTAAAATTTCTGCTAGCTCACCATCGCCATAAGGTTTAAGCTTATCTTCATTATTTATAAGATTTTTGATTTTTTCTTTTACGTTTTTTGATGAAATATCACCCTTGGTTGAAGATATACCTTTTGAAAAGAAAAACTTAAGCTCTTTAATGCCCCATGGCATTTGAATATACTTTTCTTTTGTAGCTCTACTTATAGTAGATATATCCATATTTAACTTAGTTGCTATATCTTTTAAAATCATTGGCTTTAATTCTTTTTGATTAGAATTAAAATATTGGTCCTGATTATTTATAATACAGGCCACTATATTTTGCATTGTATTGTTTCTTGATTCGATTGCTTCAATAAACCATTGTGCAGACTCAATTTTTGATTTTAAAAAAATCTTAACATCTTTTGTTTGTTTTTTATCATTGTACATATTTAAATAATTCTCACTGACTAATAAATTGGGACAATTTCCATCATTAATAATAATATTCCATTTATCATTTATTTTTTCAATTATAACATCAGGAATAATTGTATTAATTTTATAGTCTGTCTCATCAATCATTGACCTTGGGTTTGGATTTAATTGAGATATAATAGTAGAAGCTTCCTGCAGCTCATCATGACTACAACCTACTTTACTCATTATTTTTTCATATCTTCTATTCATAAAATCGTCAAAATATTGTTCAATTACTTTACTAGCTAAAGCAGATATATTATAAATTGACAATTGTGCAATTAAACACTCTCTAATATTAGATGATGCTAAGCCTGGAAATTCAGAATGTTTAATTTTTTCTATAATTTCTGTAACTGATTCATTTGAAATATTCAATCTGTCAGCAATAAGTTCAGAATCAATCTCTAAATATCCTTGACCATCTAAGTTGCCAACTATTTGTTCTGCAATTTTAATTTCTTTATCAGACAGGTTGTCATCTCTTAGGGAGGTGATAACTTGATCTGTTATTGTTGATTGATTTTTTAAATTTAATGTAGCATCTATATTTGTATCTGTTTGTGGAGACATAGCACTCCAATTATCTTGATCTTCATCGTTAAAATCAATAGACTCATTTTCTTCAGTTTCATCAATATAATCAGATTCATTTTCAGAATCATTTTCAAGAATTTCTAAAGCTGGATTTGTCTCTAGCTCTTGATATAGACGATTTTCTAACATTATAGAATTAAGCTGCAATATATTTGCCTTAATAAGCTGTTGGGGGGATAGTGTAAACCCCTGTTCAATTCTTTGACTTATTTTTGATTTAGTCATGTTTTTCTAATTTAAAGTTTTTACCTAAATATTTATCTCTAACAACGGAATCTTCTGCTAATTCTTTTGATGAACCTGATTTTAAAATAGCTCCATCAAAAATTAAATACGATCTATCTGTTATAGATAACGTTTCTCTAACATTATGATCTGTAATAAGTATTCCAATATTATTATTTTTTAACTTCATAATAATTTGTTGAATATCTTCAACTGCAATTGGGCCAATGCCCGCAAACGGTTCGTCTAGTAATATGAAATCTGGATTTAAAATTAGTGCTCGTGCAATTTCTGTTCTTCTTCTTTCTCCACCTGAAAGATGCTTTGCTATACTTTTTCTAATATGTCCGATAGAAAAATCTTCTAAAAGTTCATCTAATTTATATTTTTGCTCAGTCTTATCTAAATCTGAAAATTCTAATACTAATTTCAAATTATCTTCTACACTCAAATCTGTAAAGATTGATGGTTCTTGCGCTAAATACCCTAATCCTAATCTAGCTCTTTTATCCATCGACATATTAGTTATGTTTAAATCATTTAATTTAATATTTCCTGCGCTTACTTTTATCATCCCTGTAATCATATAAAAAGTTGTTGTTTTTCCTGCTCCATTAGGGCCAAGCAAACCTATTATTTCGCCTTTATTTAAAACCATAGACACGTCTGAAACAACTTCTCTTTGACCATATTTTTTTTTCAAATTATTTATATGTACAACTTTTTGACTCATTTAAAAACAATCCTCACCAATTTGACCTTTTATATTATAAAAAATATAATTTGATAAATCCATATCTGATTCAAAACCAATAGATTTTTGAATGCATGGACTTTTATCACCCTCCGTAATTTTGACAATCGTAACATTATCATCTGACAATATACGCTTCGCTCTATTGTCCCATAAAACTTTATTGCCTAGCAACATTAAATTAGTAGTTGGCGAATAAATTATAACATTACCTTCTGCAACCATATTATTATGACGATTATTGATTTGTGCAGAATCTGAATATAATATAGAAGAAACCACCTCTTGATCTTTACCATAAAATTCTGCTCTAACATTACCATCATTATTATGTAAATCTAATGCTAAATTTCTAATTAAACTGGAATATGAAGGGCTTTCAATCATTGTTTGAGATAATTTAGAACGAATTTCTGATGACTTTATTTCATTATAATTTGCTTTTAAAAAAATATAAGTTTCATCTTTTAATAACTTTGAAGCAACAGCGTTAACAATTTTTTGATCACCTTTACTGATTGATATATCAGCATGTTTTAAAATATCAATATCTTCAAAAGAATCAACAACACTTTCAGATTTATTGTTACAAGAAACAAAGATTAATAAACAAACAATTCCAAAAAATAAACTAGGCCTCATAGATATGTTTTTTCATTTTTTTAAATATATCATTATATATACCCTTAGCTTTTAATAATTTTTGGACTACTTCAACCAACACACCTTGTCCACCTAATTTTTCTGTAACATAGTCAGCCAATTCTTTTACTTCAGTATGACCATTTGGAACAGAAACCGAAAAACCTACCTTTTCCATAACAGGCATATCTACATACCCATCACCAATATATAGTATATCTTTATATTCTATATTGTAGAGTTTGATAATTTTATCTAGAGCTGAAACTTTATTTATATAACCTTGAAAAATATGTTCTATTTTTAGCTCATTTAATCTAGCTGTTGTTGCCTCTGAATGTCTTGCAGAAATAAATGATATTGGAATATCCGCTAGCCTTAATAAGCTAGTTGCAAGTGCATCTTCTACATGAAAAGTTTTAAATTCAGTATTTTTAGATACCATGATAGTTCCATCAGTCAATATACCATCAACATCAGAAACTATCATTTTAATTTTTGATAATTTTTTTAGAAGAACCTTATTCATGATTTAAATTTTATTGCAGCTGAAATAAAATCTTTAAATAATGGATGGACATTAACAATCCTACTTTTTAATTCAGGGTGAAATTGAACCCCGACAAACCAATTATGATCTTTAATTTCTACGATCTCCACTAAATCTAATTTTTTATTAACACCTGTAATTGAAAGACCTTTCTTAACAAGTTGTTTTTTATATCTATTATTTACCTCATAGCGATGCCTATGCCGTTCATTAACATTAATTTTACCATAAGCTTCAAATGCATTACTTTTTTTAGATAAAGTACAAGAGTATTTACCTAGTCTCATTGTCGCACCTTTATCAATGACTTTTTTTTGTGATGGCATTAAATCAATTACTGGAGAACTAGTGTTTTTATCAAACTCGGTACTATTTGACTCACTAAGATTACATACATTTCTTGCAAATTCAATAACTGCACATTGCATTCCAAGACATATGCCTAGAAAAGGTATATTATTTTCTCTGGCATATTGTGTGGCTTTTATTTTACCTTCTATTCCTCTATAACCAAAACCACCTGGTATCAAAATACCATCAATATTTTCAAATACCTTAAAATCCATATCTTTTTCTAATTTTTCTGTATCCACCCATTTAACTTCAACTTTTGAATCGTTTTTAATTCCTGAATGAATAAAAGCTTCAAGAATACTCTTATAAGCATCATGCAAGCTATTATATTTACCACACATAGCTATCGTCACTTTATTTTTTGGAGACTTATAAGTCTTTATTGCCTTATCCAAATAATTAATATGACTATGTTTTTTTAGATTTTTTATTCCCAATTTATCAACAATTTTTTTATCAAAACCTTGATTGAATAACATTAATGGAATTTCATATATTGTATCTACATCTGGAGATTCAAAAACATTATCATTTTCAACATTACAAAAAAGAGCTAATTTTTTCTTTAACTTGTTTGTTAAATGATGGTTTTGTTGTGTACGGCAAACTAAAATATCTGGTGCTAAACCTATTGCACGAAGTGTCATAACACTATGTTGCGTAGGTTTGGTTTTCATTTCTCCAGCCGCACTAATAAATGGTAACAAAGTGGTATGAATAACAATTGAATTACTTCTACCTTCTTCAAGAACCATTTGTCTGATAGCTTCATAGAATGGCTGACCTTCAATATCACCAACTGTTCCACCAACTTCAGTGATAACAACATCAAATTTATTAGATTTGTTTACACTTTTTATTCTTCTTTTGATTTCATTTGTAATGTGTGGAATAACTTGAATCGTATCACCTAAATAATCACCTCTTCGCTCCCTTTCAAGCACATCCCAATAAACTCTACCTGATGAAGTCGTGTTATTATGAGTTAATGACTCATCAATGAAACGCTCATAGTGTCCTAAATCAAGGTCTGTTTCAGATCCATCATCTAAAACAAATACCTCACCATGTTGATATGGATTCATCGTTCCAGGATCAACGTTTAAATAAGGATCTAGTTTTTGAATTGTAACTTTCATACCCATTGATTTTAAAAGATAACCTAAAGAAGCGGCAACTATTCCTTTTCCAAGGCCGGAAATCACTCCTCCTAATACAAATATATTTTTCTTATTATTCTTTTTGGGCATAATATTTTTAATCTAAAATTTTTGGAATTTTAATAAATCTTCCAAAAGTATCTGGTGATTTTTTTATTACATCTAAGCCATTTAGAGATTCTTTCTCTTTATCTTGGCCTGTAACATTTTTAATGTCACTTACATGAGTCATCGGCTCTACTTCAGAAGTATCAACTTTAGAAATAATATTAAAATGATTAATCATTTTATTCATTTCAGAAACATAAAAATCAACCTCATCATCAGATATGTTAAGTTTTGATAATTTAGCGATATGTTTTACTTCTTCAGTTGTAATTTTCTTTTTAGACATGTTATTTAGTTTCCTTAAATGATGTTAGAATTTAGTCAATTATTATATATTTTATAAATTATTATATAGTTTTCAATATTTTTTTCTTAAAATTCAACAATGAGTAATATAATAAATTTATTAAATAGAGAAAAAGTCGAGTTTAAAGTTTTTGAAGCCTCAAGTAAAATTGCTTCTAACCTAAATTGTGAAGCTTATGCTATTGGCGGATATGTTAGAGACGCAATCCTTGGGCAAGTCTCTCCAGATAATGAGAAATATCCTGATATTGATATCACTGTAAGGGGTGATTTTATGAATTTTGCCCAACACCTTGCTAAAGAATTAAATATTAAAACTATTGTTCCTTTTGAAAATTTTAAAACAGCTAGACTGGTTGATGAAAACTTTCAAATTGAAATTGCTGAAACTCGTAAAGAATCTTATTCTATAGATTCAAGAAAGCCTGTTGTTGAAAGTACAACTTTAGAAGAAGATTTGTTAAGAAGAGATTTTACAATCAATGCTATAGCAATGTCGCTAAATAAAAATAATTTTGGTGAAATTATTGACCCTCTTGGTGGAATTAAAGATTTAAATAAAGGAATAATTATTACTCCCCTTGATCCTGATGAAACATTTAGTGATGACCCCCTAAGAATGTTAAGAGCGGTACGATTTGCAGCTAGATTAGATTTTCAGGTAGCAAGTAATATTTTAGACAGTATAACCAGAATGTCAAAACGTCTTGAAATTATATCATGGGAAAGAATTACGGAAGAGATAGTTAAATGCTTAAAGACACATAAGCCAAGTATTGCATTTTATTTAATGAAAGATACAGGCTTACTAAATTTTGTATTTCCTGAAATGGATGTAATGTCTGGAATAGAAGTAATTGATGGAAAATCTCATAAGGATGTTTTCATTCACACTTTACAAGTTGTTGATAATGCTGCGCAGCTAACAAATAAAATGGAAATTAGGTTTGCAGCCCTGGTTCATGACATTGCTAAACCTCCTACTAAAAGATTTGATCCTGTAAAAGGTTGGACTTATCATGGACATGAAGAAATTGGAAGAAGAATGATTAGAGGTGTAGCTGAAAGAATGAAACTTTCAAAAGATCTTAGAAATTATTTGATGAATATGACAAAACTTCATCTTAGACCTATTGCCCTAGCTAAAAAAAATATTACAGATAGCGCAATAAGAAGGTTAATGGTTGAATCAGGTGAAAATATTGATGATTTAATGATTTTATGTAGAGCAGATATTACAACAAAAAATAAAAAGAAAGTTGATAAGTATATCGATAATTTTAATCGTGTTGAAGAATCTATGCAAGATGTGAAACTAAGAGATGAGCTTCGAAACTTTCAATCTCCGGTTAACGGTTTAGAAATTATGAAACTTTTAAATCTAGATGCTGGACAAAAAATTGGGCATGCTAAAAAGTTTATTGAAGAAGCAATTTTAAATGGTCAAATTGATAATACTTATGATGCAGCATTAGATTATTTATTAAAAAATAAAGATAAGTTAATTTAAAAAAATATTACTAAATAAAAAGCCCCGCAAAAAATTGCGGGGCTTTTTTTATATCTAGAAAATAATTGCTAATTACTTAACAAGTAATACTTTCTGAATATCTACTTTAGAACCAGACTCAGCTCTAATCATATAAACACCACTTGACATGTCAGTTGCATTCCAAGTAAATGTATATGTGTTAG
>CBFHVR010000061.1:0-3652 GCA_965659495.1 uncultured bacterium | reverse complement strand
AAGAGTCATTAGAACAATTTGTAGGTGAATACACTAAACAGATAAGTCTTGGAGATTACTCAAAAGGAATGTACTTCTTAGAGATTAATGAGACTAACGGAACTATTAATAAGAAGATTGTTGTTCAATAATTTAAAAATTATAAATATTAAAAAGAGGCCCTATTTTTGGCCTCTTTTTTTTTAAATAAATTTTATATTTGTTCATATGCGTATTATTTTAATTTTAATTTTAATTTTTTCTTCTTTTAATAGTAAATCACAGACTCAGGTTGACTTTTATACTAATTATGGTGACTTTAGAGTTGAACTCTATGACTCTATAGTTCCAATAACAACTTCTAATTTTATTAATCTTGTGAGTGCTAATTTTTATGATGGAGCATTATTTCATAGAGTTATTAAGAATTTTATGATTCAAGGAGGTGATGTTTCTCCACCACCGCCACCAATTCCAGATGAATTTGATAGTACTTTAAGTAATATTCAAAAAACTATATCCATGGCAAATTCTGGACCTAATACTGGTACTTGTCAGTTTTTTATTAATCTAGTAGATAACACATATTTGGATTTTGATAAGCCTCCTTTTACATCTAAACATCCGGTTTTTGGTATTACAATTAGTGGGTTTAATATTGTTGAAGATATTGGAGATGTTCAAACTAATTTTAATGATGTTCCATATATTGATGTGATTATGGATAGTGTTAGAATTGTTGGTAATCAATCCTCTACTAATTTTATTACCTCAGATACAAAAAATAAACTTTTAAAAATTGTTGATATGCTTGGCAGAGAAACTTATTCCAAGCTTAATACTCCTTTATTTTATATTTATGAAAATGGAGAGGTGAGAAAATTTATTATCCAATAAATATTCTATTATTATGCAATGCATAATTTCTATTTTCTATTATCATAAATTTGCGATATGAAGAAGATATTGACAGTTTTATTATTAACTTTTGTAATAAATATAAGTGCAAAGGATTTTATATATATAGATAAGAGTAAAAAGAAATCTAATAAGATTGCTCTAGTAATTTTAAATGGAGTTGGTGATTCAAAAAAGAACAGAAAGATTCAACTTAATTTCTTTAAAGAAAAAGGGATGGATGTATTTATTCCTGATTATAAACAACGTTCTTCTTTAGATGAAAGCTTATATAAATTTACAGTCTTCTATGATAATTATGATATAAATAATTACAAAGAGGTTTATTTTATGTGTTACATCATTGGAGGACATGTTTTAAACAGATATATAGAAATTAATGGTAAAAAAAATATTAAAAAGATAATTTATGATAGAAGTCCTATTCAAGAAAGAGCTGCAATAATTGGTGTAGACAATATGCCATTTCTAACAAGATTAATTTATGGTCAAATAGTTTTTGATTTTAGTGAAATAAAGTTAAAGTCATTAAAAGATGATTCTAATTTAGATATTGGAGTTATTATTGAAAATCAAGCCACATCGGTAATGAGGATTTTTGAAAAAAAATCATATAAATATGGTCCATTTTCTTTTGCTGTTGACGAAATTGAAAAAAATTATGATGATTACTTTTATACCTGGCTAGACCATGAAATGATGTATAGAAGATTTGATGTTATTGGATCAGAGATTCTGTTTTTTTATAAAAATGGAATTTTCTCCAATAATGCTAAAAGAACAAAATATGAATGGGATCCATTTAAAAAAATTAGATTATGATATCAGTTTATAAATTAAAACCAAAATTTCAAAAATTACTCCAACCCCTTCTTTTATTGCTAAAAAGAATAGGTGTTTCTCCTAATCATATTACTGTATTTACAATTATTTTCTCTATAATCATTGGTTACATTTTATTTTTAGGAATACAGGATAGGTTCTGGTTTCTTATTGTTGCAGTGGGGCTACTTCTAAGAATGATGCTTAATGCATTAGATGGTATGATGGCAAAGCAGTTTAATTTACAATCTAAACTAGGTGAGATTCTGAATGAAATTGGTGATGTAATTTCTGATATTGCTATTTATTTACCCTTTATATATTTTGAATCTATAAAAAGTGAATATGTAATATTTTTTATATTTCTATCAATTATTAATGAGTTCTGTGGTGTTTTAGCAAAATTAATATCGGGAACAAGAAGATATGATGGCCCAATGGGGAAGAGTGATAGAGCCTTTTTAGTTGGTGTCATATGTATAATTATATATTTTACAGATTCTATTTTAATATATTTAGATTATGTTTTTATAATTTCAATTTTTCTAATGTTAATGAGTTCTTATTTACGTTTAATTAAATCTCTTAAAAATGGATAAAATTTTTAACTCTGTTGATTTAATACCTGAAATACAATGGGTAATAGCCATAATATTGATGATTTTGGTTTTTGCTACAATTTTATTTTGGATATGGAATAAAATTTCTCCAAGTAAATTAGTAGATGAAATGCAGATTAGAACAAGGTCTTGGTGGGTAATGTGTTTTATATTTCTATTTGCTTCATTGATTAATCCAGTTGTTACTTATATTGCTTTAGGATTTCTATCATTTTTTACATTAAGAGAGATATATTCATTATTAAATCTTCGAGAGATGGATAGGTTTGTTTTATTTTTCTGTTATATATGTATTCCTATCCAATACTATTTAGCTTTTAAAGGATATTACACATTGTTCTTAATATTTATACCTGTTTTTATGTTCATTATAATTCCCTTTTTACTTGTTTTAACAGGAGAGACAAAGGATATTATTAGATCAATGTGTATTTTACCAACATCATTAATGTTAGGTGTATTTGGAATTAGTCACCTTGCATTACTTATAAGTTTTCCGGAAATGAATTCAAATGGTGTATCAGGTAAGGCACTTCTTTTATTCTTAATTTTTATTACTGAAGCTAATGATATAATGCAGTTTGTTTGGGGAAAAATATTTGGTAAAACTAAAATATTACCAAATGTAAGTCCAAATAAAACTTGGGAAGGTTTTATTGGAGGTGTTCTTTCAACAACAGTTATTGGTTACTTTATGGGCTTTTTAACCCCTTTAAGTTCATTGCAACTAATATTAATTAGCCCTTCTATTGCTATTTTAGGTTTTATGGGAGATGCCATCTTATCTGCTGTTAAAAGAGATTTTGGAGTGAAAGATATGAGTAATGCAATACCAGGACATGGAGGGATTCTAGATAGAGTTGATAGCTTATCAACTACTGCCTCTCCGTTTTTTCATATAATTTATTTCATAATAATTATGTCATGAAAAAAATAATTTTAATAATTATTTATACTCTTTTTTGGAGAAATTTTTTAAGAATATTTATTGGTTTAAAATATTTTAACAATAAATCTTTAAGAAATATAAAACAATTTATTTTAATTGCAAATCATAACAGCCATATGGATACCATGGCATTAATGAGTGCTATTCCTTCAAGGTTTATACATAGAGTACATCCAATTGCAGCTAGAGATTTTTTTGGAGGTAGTCTTTTTAGTAGAATTTTGATGAGATATTTAGTTAATGCAACATTAATTAGAAGAGATAGAGAAGATCCTGAAAGAGATCCAATAGATGATATGGATAAAATGTTAAAAAAACAAAGGTCATTGATTCTATACCCTGAAGGTTCAAGAGGAATTCCAGG
>CBFHVR010000060.1:0-3876 GCA_965659495.1 uncultured bacterium | reverse complement strand
AACCCTAATAATCCTCATTCATCAGCAGGATACCAAGTTTGATGAACTCTATCTGAAATATCAAGAAATGGTACATCTACTTTTTTCATATTTTTTATGATTTGAATTATACCATCTTGTTCAACAACTAATATCATATTGTTATCATTAGGATAGTTTGTGATATAAAGTGGTTGATCAAATCCTGAGGCAATCAAATTGGCTCCAATTTGAGCTATCAAAAAATTAAAATGAAAAAAAAGTAATATTAAGTATTTAATCATATTATCTCAGAAATTTTGACCTAACATCATATTTATAATAACTATAACATCTAATACGTTAGCTATCTGGTCATCATTAATATCTGAACATTCATCACAAGCACCATTTAAAATACAATTAACAATTATAACTATATCTTGAATATTTATTTGATTATCAAGATTTAAATCTCCTGATGTTGAACTACAATCAGTACATTCTTCATCATACTGACCCCACCATTCATAATCAGTATCAATACAATCCGGATAAGGAGGACAAAGACGATTGTGACTAACATCAAAGGTAAGATAATCATTATAATCAATATCTAAATCGCAGATAGAATCTGGAATAATGCCGCTAAAATAATTACCCTCAAACCTAAAAGTTTCTATTTCTGTTAAATTATTAATATCTTCTGGAATAGGACCAGATAATTGACAATAAATATATGCACCACACATAATGGTTTTTAAGCGTCCATTTTGCCATTCTTGCATTCCAAGCTCTAAAGGCTCTACAATTCCATTTCCATTAGCAAAATCATACGATACACCATCAATTACTTTCGAAAACCATGATTCTGGATCATCCATGTAAGGATTTGGCGAACCACAATAGTCGTCCCATTCTGAACAACCTAAATCAATACCACTTTGATAGCTATTATCTATAGTTTGTTGTAGTAAATTAATATCATCTTCAAAAAAACAAAGATTATTTATTTCAATATAACCCTCATCACAAGGATATATTATATAAATTAAACTTACTAGTATAAAAAAATATTTCATAAATAAAATTTACTAAAATATTTAATTTAAAAATATTACTATTATTATAAGTTATGTAACAAAATACACATATAATTTATATAAAGGAATTAGAAGAGTATGGATTTTTTTGATTTAGCTAACAAAAGACGTTCAATTAGAAAATTCACTGATGAAGAAGTACCAGAAGAAGTGATTGAGACGTCTCTAAAATCTGCATTGCTTGCTGCAAATTCATCAAATTTACAGCCATGGGAATTCTATTGGATAAAAGATAAAAATAAAAAAGAAGAACTTATTAAAGCATGCTTTTCACAAAATGCAGCCAAAACAGCTAAAGAACTTGTTGTTGCAGTATCCAGAATAGATACTTGGAAAAGAAATCGAGATTTAGTTATTAGTCATTATAAATCAAAAGGCAAATTATTGCCTTTAGTTGAAAAATATTATAATACCTTAGTACCTCTTCAATACTACTATGATCCATTTGGCATATCAACAATTCTAAGAAAAATAATCTTATTCTTTTTTAATTTTATTGGATTTTTCAAACCTATTGCAAGAGGCCCATCAAATAAACACGAATTATTTGAAATTGTAACAAAAACTACTGCACTTGCATGCCAAAATATTATGATGTCTCTTGTTGCACAAGGATATGATTCATGTCCAATGGAAGGCTTTGATAATTCAAGAGTAAAAAAGTTACTAAATTTGAATAATAAATCCCATATTGTTATGGTTTTAGGAATTGGAAAAAGAGATCCTAAAGGTGTTTATGGAGATAGATATAGAATAGATGAGGATTTAGTGATAAAAATAGTAGATTAATGATTTAAATATTTTAAAAATTTCATAATGACTAAAGCATCAAACCATTGATTGAAAAATAGATTGTATTGCTTTATATCCTTTGCATTTTTTTTAAACTTATCAAGAATAGACTCAACTTTTTTTTCAATTAAAAATGAAATACTTTTTTTGTTTAATTGAGAAGACAACTCTTTAAATATAACCTCTCCATCTTTCATTGAATTTTTTTTAACTATTTTTATTATTTTTGATAATTGATTATAAGAATCTTGATTAAAATCTAAATTTTTAAAGGTTTTATTCTTAGAATATTCACCCATTCTAAATCCTGTTCCAAGATAAACTCTGTTTTCATTTCTAGATGATGGAAAAACAAGTATATCTTTAATCTTTTCAATTTTAGTATACTTTGCCAATGATTGTAAAAAATAAAAATCTTCAGTTGCTTTTTTTGTGTTCATTCCACCACATGCAACATAAGACTTTACATTACATGTAATTGTAGAACCCATACTAACATAACCATAAGGTGAACCTGTTTTCTCTATATTTTGAGCAATTTCTTTGAGAATATTTTCATATCTTCTAATTCCCTGTTCTAAAATAGGATTATTAGATTTTTGATGTTTAAAATTAATTATACCAACATCAATTTTATTTATTACGTAATTATAACTAATCTTATCAAGATATTTATCGTCAATTAATGTATCCGCATCTAAACAACACAATACTGATTTGCTGTTTAAAGCATATTCTAACGCAAAATCTAAACCAATTTTACGAGCATAACCAACACCAGCCACATTTTTTGTAATTTGATATTTTGAACTAAAACAATCAATAGATATAAAATCATATTTATAATTTTTTTTAATTAATGATTGATGTGTTTTATTATTGTTTTCTTTAACATTTAAATAATCAGACTCACTATTATTTATTACAATAATAACTAATGTATCTTCTAGTAGATTTGAGTTTTGCTTATTAATTGAGGCAAGCGTATCAAAGATATAATCAAATTCATTATAACAAGGAATTACAATTATATACTGATACGCTGTTTTATTTATTTTCTTAAATGGCTTTCCTAAACCATGAAGACTTCTTTTATTAAAATATTTTTTTAGATGAATGTTATCATTCATCATATCAATATTATCCTATAATTAAAGACACAATCATTACAACATCCATAACATTTAGTATTCCATCTCCGTTAATATCAGCTGCATATTGTTGTCCAGCATCAGGTTCATCTGATCCTAAAATAAAACTAACTAGCTGTACAATATCTTGAACATTAATATTTCCATCAGCATTTATATCTCCTGGTTCTGAAGCCAAAACATTCATTGTTAAAGGAATGATACCTTCCCCTCCATTTGATGCAATTTTAATAAATGTTGAATATATGTCTGGCTCTATATTGTAAGATTCAATCGTAACGTCAATAAGTGATGATTCACCCTGGTTAACCTGACCTGAAGTTGGATTTAAGCCTATCCATTCAGGACCTTTTGATATTTGAAAACCATGCTGATTATGAATATTATTTTGATTACCAGCTCCTGTATCACCTAAAATTTGTAGCGCATTTAAACCTTGTGAATCTTGAATACCTACAGTTGCACTATATAAACCACTTTCATTATTAGGGTCACCTAAAAATTCATTATAATTCAAACTAATTTCTCCATTTGGAAATATTACAATCTGAAAATCGTAATACATATCATTATAATCAGTCCACCAATGAGCTACATCATCAAACCAAACTACTAACCTTTCTTCATTAGAATGGTAATAAACTTCGCCTGAACAATAATCATTACATTGATCATTTACTGGATTTAAGTCATCCCACAATCCAAAAATAGCTGGACGTGGTGCATCTACCGAAGGAATTTCAAGGTTATCCCACGCATTACTATCATCTCCAAAACCTATCCAACCATTTGCGTTGATTATAAATTGGTTATATAAGTTATCATAAAATGGAAATTCAAAACCTATATCTATAATATTTCCTGATACATCA
>CBFHVR010000059.1:0-12042 GCA_965659495.1 uncultured bacterium | reverse complement strand
GAAAATATGAACACTTCTTCTAGTTGGGGGTGTACTGATTTTAATGCTCTTAATTATAATATTAATGCTAATGAAGATAACGGAACATGTGTTTATGATTATCAATTAGGATGTACAGATCAATCAGCTTTTAATTTTGATGAGGCTATTTATGATAATTGTACATGCTCAAATCCACAGATTTTAAATTCTACTACACTAGGAACATATGATGAAGGCCCTAATCAGGGAGTTCAAGATTCTTGTGATTGGTCAACCGTTAATCCATGGGTTCAAAATCCATGGGGTAGTAATTTAAATAGTGACTCTTCATACATTTTTACAGGATGCGATGATTCAACAGCATTAAATTATGTTGGTGATGATTTCAAGACTTATTGTCAAGGTCTTTCTTCGCAATGGAATGTAGACTCTTGTTGTCAATTTGAATCTAATCCTGATTCATGTATATATGAATGTGCTGATCAAAGTTATTTAGAATTTAATACATCACCTCCAGAGGGATTTACTGATAGTAGTAGTGAAAAAGTTAATATACAGGATTTTACAACTAATGATATTTCATTTCAAGGTTCATCTTTTGTAATTGCATCAGGACAAGGTAGTAAACCAATTCAATTTAATTTTGAAAATTGTATAGATGCAGTAATAGTTTCTCTCATGCTTGATTACTATGCCTTAAGAATTCCAACGGGAGCAGAATGGGTCAAAGCCGCAAGAGGAAATAATGAAAGATGTTGGCCGTGGCTTAATTCAGATTGCACAGCTGCTGCTAGCCTATATTGTGCAAATAATGTTACTGGAAATTGTGTAAACTTTAATTATGATGAATGCATTTCAAATATTATGTCAGTTCAAACGTGTAATGCAATTTGTCTAAATGATATAGGAAGTTCAGATTCCGAAACAGGTTGTTATGCAGATCCTGAAAATACTGATCAGTTTTGCGATTCTCAATTAGCAAGTTGTCAATCAACTTGTCAATATGATTTTGAACAAGATAATCAAACTTGTAATTATCAAAACAATGATTGTGCAACTGAGCAATCTGAGTGCATTAATAGTAAAACTGCTTTATGTGAATATATAGATTCAAATATATTAACTGAAATCACTACAACACCTCCAAGTTCAGATGACAGTGATAGATTTTATCAATACTCATTATTTAACAATCGGTTTTTTTATGAAAAAACTCCAGATGGTTTTATATCAGAAAATGATGAGTTGAGTGTATCAAACGTTGGAAGTTATCCTGATGGAATTTCTCCTTTTGGTTTAAATGATGTTATTGGAAATTTACCTGAGCTAGTTAAGTATGATAATAAATATTGGATAGTTGGGACAACACCATCACAAGAGGGTTTACAAAGTTTTTGTTATGATGATGGAAATGGTACAATTTTTGAAAACAATTCTCAAGCTGAGCAAATATCAAAATCAGCAAATGATAATTTTTATATTGAGTTGCCAATTTATGGTTTAAGATTAATTAGAACAACACAGTAAAGTTTTAAATTATGTTAAATTTTAAATTTATAATTTTAGGTTTTATATTAATCTCTAAATCTTTCGCACAAGAGATTATTGTAATATCTCATTCTTTTACTATTGATACTGTTGCACCTAACTTACAATTATTTTCTCCTGTTGCTGGAGGTGAATATGAACATGGAAGTACCGTACCAGTTACATGGATAGGAAGTGATGATAGTCCAGCTCAAAATCCAATAGTTATTAATGCTTCTGCCTATCTTGATGATCCTTATTTTGAGCTTGCTAATCAAATACCAAATAACGGGCATTATAATTTGCCAACTCCTACATTTATTAACTCTTCATTTGTATCTGTTCGAATTGATATGAGAGATTACTATGGAAATGTAGCATATGCTTATAATTCAGGTTATTTTACTATCGGCAGTCCTACAAGCAATGATATTGTGGCAACAACATTTTACGAAGAATTTACTTCAACAGTAATTGTAGTAGATACAAAAAAACCAATAGTTGATTTGCTATCACCTAATGAACAAAGAATTTATGAACCAGGTGAAAGTGTTAGTATATCATGGGAAGCAGTTGATGAAAATTTATTGCAAGATTCAGCTATAAATATAGATTTATTAATAGATAATGGTTTAAGTGGATATCCGCTATTAGAGAATGTTGCAAATATAAGTCCATTATCAGTAATAATTCCTAATATTGAGACACAATTTGGACAGTTTAAGGTATCAGCAATGGATTACTTTGGAAATATATCAAATGACTTGTCAGATGAATACTTTGTTATAGGTGCTAATAATCAATCTGATTTTGAAGTTATAACATCTGTAGACTCATCTTATACTTCATCAATTACAATCGATACAAAACCTCCGGAATTTCTACATCTTAGTGATGAAGGAAATTATTTTTATCCAAATGGAGGTGAGATATTAACAGATTATTCTGTATGTCCTCTTAATTGGGATTGTAATGATGATAGCTTTGAAAATGGAACAGTTACTGTTTCTTTAGCTTATTTGCTAGGAGGATGGTATGTTGATATAGGTACTTTCCATCATCAAGATTTTTATCTTAATCCTGTTGATCTAAGCTTGGGTGGAATTGTTGATGAAACACTTTGGGCAAGATTATTATTTACAGTAACAGATGATTATGGAAATCAGTTTAGTAAGTATAATGATGATTATTTTGTTCTTGGTGATTCTGAGGGAGATCTAGATATAAATTGGGTTGATGAGGATAGCGATGAAATTATGATTAATTGGGGATGGGAAGCTAAACATTCAATAATGATAACAAGAAGTGCGTTTATGAATTATCTTCAACCAGGAGATAAAATAACATTAGTTGATAATTTAGGAATTCCAAGTAGTTCATGTGATGATGAATATGGTTATACTGAATTAAAAGATATAACAATTAATGATTCAGGTACAATAGGTGGTCCTAAATCAGTATTGAGGGGTATTGATCATTGCTTGCAGCAAGGTCAAAGAAGAGAAGGGTTTGTTGAAGAGAATCCTATTATATTTAAAATTACAAATATTACGGATGCTTCTTATTATTTTGTTTATCCAAATGCAGAGACTATAATTGGTAATGCTAATTATACATCCGGTGGCCATACAGTGGTCAAAAATATAGATTTTTCTAATCCCATTACAATTGAAAATTATAATCCTATACATATTTCAGATAATGAAAGAGATTTTGATTCTTTTAATGTCTATTATAAAGTAAATGCTGCAAACCTAAGAGATTGTGGTACAGTTATTGAGGGTAATAACGATTCTAATGGCGATGGAATTAGTGATCCAAATTGGTGTTTTGATACCACAATACAAGGTGAAACAGATTATCTGACACAGCTTCCTACAATAACACAATCTTCAATATTGACTTATCGAGTCTGGCTTATGAATAATAGTCAGCAAGAAGTTTTTAAAACTGTTGATACTCAAATATCTATAGATGTAGAATTATCAGATATTTACGATAAATCTCTGTATGAGGGATGGAATTGGTTTTCCTTAAATCTATCAAATTCAGATATGAGTATTAATAATATTTTATCATCTTTAAATTCAACCTTAGTAGATTCTGATTATATTAAAAGTCAAACTTCATTTTCTGATTATTTTAGCAGTTTTGGATGGTTCGGAGGCCTAGATAATTTTGATAATTTGAGTACATATAAAATCAAATTAAATAACCCAGGTAATATTACCTATGAAGGAGCTTCAGTAAGTTTAACTGAAACATCGATTGATTTAGATGCTGGATGGAATTGGATATCTTATTTACCACAAGAATCAATGGAAATAAATACAGCCTTTCAGAATATTAATAACTTTTCAAATGGTGATTATATAAAAAATCAAACTTCATTCTCAGAATATTTTGATGGCTTTGGTTTTTTTGGTACTTTGCAAAATTTAATTCCCAGGGAAGGTTATGTGATAAATTTAGCAAATCCTGCAACTTTAGTCTACCCTGAATCGAATAATTTTTTAGTTTCTACAACTCCTGATAATTTTAGTAGAACAAATGCTGGTCATTATTTTTCTGTTAATCCTTCAAATTTTGAACATAGTGGAACAATGATTGCTTCTTTAGATTTAGGAGATTATGTCATATCAGAAAATGATGAAATAGGTATATTTTTTGAAGGTGATTGCAGAGGAAAAGGTACTTCTCTTATTTCTCCGTTTGAAAATGATGTTATTTTTTATTTAATGTTTTATTCAAATGATGAAAATGAAGAGTTAGATTTTATTTTTTATGATAGTATAAACAATAAAGAAATATCTTTAAAAAATAATATTATTTTTACACCTGATATGCATCTAGGTGAAATTTCAGATCCTTATATTTTGAGTGAAAATGAGGTTTATACTTATTCTTTATCAAAAGCTTACCCAAATCCTTTTAATCCAACTACAACAATTCAGTATTCATTAGCAGATAATGTAGATTATATGAATCTTAATATCTTTGATTTAAGAGGAAGGCTTATTGAAAATTTATTTAGTGGGTCAAATCACAAAGGGGAGCATGCCGTTATTTGGAATGCATCTAATCATGCAAGTGGTGTTTACTTCATAAACATGGTAGTTGGTAATCAAATATATAATGAAAAAATTATACTTTTAAAATAAACAAATCCATTATCTAAATTAATTTCATCTCCTAGAATTGTATTATATTTATTGTAATTTAAATTTATGATTTCGTATTTAAATATAAAAAAGAATGAGTATAGGCCTACTGTCTATGGCTTTTTATATTCTTTTTTAATAGTATCCTTCTTTATTCTAAGTAAATCGTTTAGAGATTCTCTTTTTTTAAATAATTTCACCAAAGAAGATTTATCTTATCTTTATTTGATTACACCAATAATAACTGGTTTTTTAGTATGGTTTTTTTTACTCTTACTAAATCGTTTCAGTCTAACAATAAAGTCAATTCTAGTACATATATTCATTTGTATTATTGCATCATTTTTGCTCCTTAATCAAACTCAGAATTCCATATTTTTATATTACATTTTTGTAGAATTTCAGATTTCGATTATAGCGATATTGTTTTGGGATGTATTAAGCGAATCTTTTACTAATAGGCAGGCAAAAAGATTATTTGTTATAATAACCTCAGGAGGTTTTTTATCAGCATTGATTGTTGGAAGTAGTTTATCGTATGTAAGCCAATGGATACCTCAAGATAAATTTGTTTTAGGTTTTAATTTTCTCATTATCCTTTGCCCTGGGCTTATATATTTATTAATTAAGTCTTCGTTTAAAAAAAATGAAATAAACGTTCAAAGTAATAATACAGAAGTCTTATTAAAAGATATCTTTAAGAATAAATATATTCTTAATATTATTTTTATAACATTTATTTTTTCCATTATATCTGTAATAATAGATTATAACTTTAAAATTTTATCATTTGATAAATTTCAAGATAATCCATTAGAATTAACAAATTATTTTGCAAGATTTTACTCAATAACCTCTTTTATATCATTTGTTATGCAGCTTACGTTATCAGGTTTTATTATAAACAGATTTGGGATAAAATATGCATTAATGATTTTACCTGTTTTACTGTTCTTATTTTTTTTCTTAGGATATTTCATCGCTCCGTTTATAATTGTACTTATTCTTAAAGGTAAAGAACAAATTTTCAAATCTACATTGCACGATACTTCAATGCATATATTATGGATGCCCATTCCAAGCTTTAAAAGAATTACTATAAAGCCTTTAATAAATATATTATTAAAAAATATTTTCAGTTCTCTATCAGCAGGTTTATTAATCCTATCGGTTTATTTCAATTATACTTTTATAGACTTCATACCGATAGCAGCTATTTTATTAATTATTTTAATTTTTTTAACAAGAAGAACCAAAGATTTTTATGTCAAAGAATTAATCAAGGCAATTGATGATAGAACATTATCTATGGATGATGTCTCAGGATTTATAGCCGATGATAGTGAAATGTTAAAGATTATAAAAAGTAAATTAATTAAAGAAAATAAAAATCGTTATTTTATTCTCAGCTTACTTGATAAAACAATTCTGGAAAAATGTAAAGATATAATGGGTGAAATATTTTTTGATAGCGATTCTAAGACACAAAAAATAATTTTAAAATATCTTGTTAACGACGATGAAATAATTTCTTCAGATTATTTAAAAGAACAAATTAATAATGATTCTAAGATAGCTTTAGAAAGCTTAGATACTTTATGCAAAAGGAATGTAGATGATATTGAAAAAATAAATGAAGATTTATTCCATATAGAAAATGAGAGTTTAAAATTTTCAGCATATAATAATTCCATAAAATATGATTATAAATTAAAAGAAGAGGCTAGAAATTTAATTAAAAAAAGTTTAAGGACAGCAAGCAGTTTATCCAGTTTAATAAAGTATACCTCAAGTAGTTCATATATATTTTCAAAGCATGAAATTATTGATTTAGTAAAAATTATCGATTACGACGATTTCCTAGAGAGTTTAAAATTTATTTCATTAAATAATTGTGATAGAGAGGTGCTTGATATATTATTTGAAAGACTTCCTCAAGGATATTACTTAAATGAAAATGTAAAGAAAATGTTCGTAAATATTAATAATAATGATTTGTATAATTTCATAGAGTATAAATTTTTAGATAATTCTATTTCTGATAAAGTTAAAAAATTAATTATTGATATTATATACTACGTAGATGATGAAAAATATATAGCGATTTATAAAAAATATATTAACTTGACAAATTTTAATTATGAAATTTTAGAAAAAGTAATTAATAATTTAATTCTATATAAGAAGAAGAATTCCAAGTATTTTAAAGATAATTCTATCTCAAATAATTTAATTGAAAAGCTTTTTTACATACAATATCATGATATTAATCTTTTGTATCAATTAAAAAAGACAAAAGAATCAAACAAATTGATTACAGAGTTTTATAATAATAAAATCGAAGATATTTCAAGAATTCTTATGAAATTAATTTACTTTTTTGATGAAAGTTTATTTGGTAAAAATTTACAACTTTCAATTTTTGAAAAGAAAATTTATAGATCTAAAGTGATTGAAGTCTTTGAAGAATCATTAAATATTGACATGAAAAATAAAATAATTCCTCTAATTGACAGTATTAAATTAAGTGAAAAAAATAATATTGGTTTAAAGCACTATGAGAATTTAGGTAATATTAATTTAGATAATAATTTTCTAGAAAAAAAAATGCACCAAGATCCATGGTATGATTTTATTATTTTAACAAAATTATATTTGGAAGATAATAAGATCATAGATTCTAGTCAATTATTAAATAATAGATATTTTAAATTAATTTTTAATAACTTAAATTTTAAAGAAGAAGATATTTTAAATGAATTTAATGAAAAATCAGTAATTAATAATATGATATCAAATTTAGAAAAAACACTTTACCTTAAAGATTCAAATATTTTTGAAGGAATCCCTGCTAAAGAATTAATATACATTGCTAATGTCTTAAAAGAAGTTAATCTTTCCGATGAGAAAATAATTTTTAATGATGGAGATATCGGGGACTCGATGTATTTCATAGTTAAAGGTAATATTAAAATTTTAAAAGGTGATATTGAACTTGTAACTTTGAAGAAATCTGATTATTTTGGTGAAATGGCTTTGTTAGATGGTGAATCTAGATCTGCTGATGCAGTTACATGCAGTGACTCAATTTTATTAAGATTAGATGCAAATGACTTTGACAAAATAATGTATTCTAATGATAAGATTGTTAAGGGTATTTTATCTATGTTATCAAATAGATTAAGAAAAGCCAATGAGCTTTTAAATCGTTCTAAATAATATTAAAATTATTTACTTAAAAATAAGGTCTGATCTTTAAATTTTTTCTCAAAACTATCGTAATAAAAATTTACTTGATAATAAAATTCTGCTATTTTTTCATCAATTACAAAAGAATTTTCTGATATAATTTCTCTAGCGGGAAATTGAATTTCAAGTCCTCTTTTAAATTCATTTATACTTATATCTAAAGTATTATTTAATTTGAGTACCTCATTTAAAATAAGTACCTCATAAAGTCTTACCAGGTTTTTTTGATTTATAATGAGCATTGGTCTCAAATCGGATTGTTCATCCCAATATTTTTTAAATTCATCTTTATAGTTATAGTCTTCAGTTAAAACAACTTCTTCAATTGTCATACTTGGACGAAAGAAGTTTTGATTATCGTTAATAGATGGATTAATTTTAATCAAAATACCCCTTCTAGGATCATCTATAATTGGGAAATAATTCTTTAATTTATCAACTTTATGATTTTTATTATGATTGAAAAATATAATTTTATCAGCATTGATAGATGAAAAATACTCTTCTCTTTCAATTATATCATATATCATTCTTTGAGTTATAATTTTTTCACCTGGTATAAAGCCATTTATAATATTTTCTATAATTGTTTTTTGTTCATTTGATTCTGGTATAGTATTTTTTGAAGCTTTTTTTATAAAATCAAGATAATTACTATCAGTTATAAAACCTAAATCATAAATATCTGATTCTTTTAATCTATAGCTATTTGGAAATAATTTATTTCCAAATGAATCAAACATCTTAGCATCCTGTGGTATGACTCTGCTGAAATTATCTGTATTATCCTGTATTATATGTGGAGTTATAACAACTATAACTTCTTTTTTAATAATTTGTTTAGCGTTCCAGGTAAATAATTTTCCAAGCCAAGGAATTTTAGATATGAGAGGTATTTTGCCTTCATTATCTGATTCTTTATTGCTTATTAAACCCCCAATAATAAAAGGAGTGTTATCAGCAACTTTTACAAAAGACTCTACTTTTCTATTATTAATAATTGGTGCTTCAAGTACACCGTTAGATGTAAAATTTTCTGTTTCTGTGATGATTGTTTCAACCTGCATTGTAACATTCTTTAAATCATTACTTATTCTAGGTTTTATATTCAGAACTATTCCAACTGGTAAGTACTCAATATCTGGTATTAATATTTCATCACCAGAGTAAGAAGAGACAGGTAGTTTTGTTATAGGTATTTGTTGTCCAATTTGAATTCTGGCTTGTCTTCCATCTAATACTAATATTGATGGTCTTGATAAAATTTCTGCAGATTTTGCATTAATTAAAGCTTTTAGTTTGACTTGGAAAACATCATCTAGTTGTGATGTAGTTAGATATCCATATTCATCGGTAGTAGTTGTAGTAAATGAATCTTCGGAATAAATAATTGAAAGAGGTGTGGTTACGCTGCCATCAATACTTGGAGTTTGAATACTTAAGTGATCTTGTTGATTAAGATATTCAGTATTTATGCCTGTATCTGTAAGATCATCACTGCTTATTTCAATAACAAGGGCTTCGATTAAAATCTGTTTTGCTGCAATATCCAATTGATTATATAAAATATCTAGAAAATTAGCATACAAACTTGGATTCTCATTATCATAGCAAACTATAATTCTTTCAATTGGATCACTATCGACTGAATTATTCATAGAGGTGCCTGACAAATATTGACTAAAACCTTCACTTTCACCATAATCTTCATCAGAGTTTAAACTTGATGATTGTGAGTCTGGAATATCAATTATGAAAATACCACCAGCTTCTTCTAAATCAAATTCACTTGGTTGAAGATTTTCTGTCCACTCATCATAAACATAAATATTTTCATGTTCTATCGTATAATAACCAAGGGCTTTTAAAGTGGTAAGTGCCCTATTGGATGAAATATTACTTAGTTTTGAAATTTCACAATCATAGCCTTCATAAGAAAATGCTAAGTTTGCAGTTATTAATAGTATTATATATTTTTTAATCATGTGTATTATTTAATTTATTTATTGGTAAAAAAAAAGCCTCCTAAATATAGGAGGCTTTTAATCACATTACAAATTTATTTGAAATGAATTATTTTTTTACTTTTGCTTTTTTAGCATTTTTAGAAGTCGCTTTATCTTTTGATGGCTTACCTTTTTTATCACCAATAGTTGGTGCAACTTTTCCTTTTTTATCTGATACTTTTTCTTTTTTAGCTGAAGCAACATAATCATCTAAGAATTTTAAAAGTTGTTCTTTTTCTTTTGTAGAAAGACCTTTAAAATTTTTAGTTTTAGCTTTTTCTAGAACATCTAGATCAGCCTTTTTTAGAGTAATTTCTGGTTTTTTTGCTGCTTCGTAATTTACATCTTTAGCAACTAAACCTGTTGAAAAAAGTCCAATTAATAAAGTACCAATTATTAATTTTTTGTTTAACATTATCTTCTCCTCTTTATAGTTTATTGAATAAGCTTATTTTATCAACAAAGCTAAAAAATATCTTTAGCCCTTAAATAAATTTAAAATCATTTACTTTATTCAAAGTTGATTTACATCACAAAATTAAAAAAAAAATGATTTTTTTACAAGACATATTCATTTTTCACGTTACATACCGTAATAAAAATTAATATTTATTACTTGTTCACGTTATATGATATTAATAAATTAGAACAAATATTTCAAGAAATTTATATAAATACTGAGGAGAAATAATGAAAAAATATATTTTAATTTTATTGTCGTTACTAGTATATACGTGTAGTAGTGATGATCCTGCAGCTCCAGTTGATGGATGTATGGATTCTACAGCATGTAACTATGATATGTCTGCTACTATTGATTTATTAGATAGTTGTGCTTATCCAGTCGATGATGACACTAATTGTGATGGTACATGTGGTGGTATTAATATGTCAGTTGAAGATTGCTCTGGTGTCTGTGCGGGCTCTCTAGTTGAAGATCAATGTGGTGTTTGTGATGGTGATGATACTTCATGTGCTGATTGTGCAGGAGTCCCAAATGGTACATCAGTTGTAGATTGTGCAGGTACTTGTGGAGGTACTGCAGTAGAAGATTGTGCTGGGGTATGTGATGGAACAGAAGTAGAAGATTGTGCAGGTACATGTGGTGGAGATGCTGTAGTAGATGAATGTGGTGTATGTGATGGTTCAGGTATTGCAGATGGTGCATGTGATTGTGATGGTAATATTTTAGATTGTGCTGGTACTTGTGGAGGTACAGCAGTAGCAGATTGTGCTGGAGCTTGTGAAGGTTCAACAGTAGAAGACTGTGCTGGTGTATGTGGTGGTTTATCAATTTTAGATGATTGTGGTGATTGTTGGACTCCATATTGTTACTACGGTATGGGAAGTTTTGAATACACCGATGAAGCTACATGTACAACTAATGGTGGTACATGGATTGGTTCTGGCAATAATCCTTCTGATCCTTTATGGAATGCTGCTCAAGATTGTGCTGGAGTTTGTGATGGCACAGCAGTAGAAGATTGTGCTGGAGTTTGTGATGGCACAGCAGTAGAAGATTGTGCTGGTGTATGTGATGGTACAGCAGTAGAAGATTGCGCTGGTGTATGTGACGGCACAGCTGTAGAAGATTGCGCTGGAACATGTGATGGCACAGCAGTAGAAGATTGTGCCGGTGTATGTGGTGGTGATTCAGTTGTTGGCGGATGCGATAATGTATGTGGATCAACAGCAGTAGAAGACTGTGCCGGTGTATGTGGCGGTGATTCAGTTGTTGGCGGTTGTGATAATGTATGTGGATCAACAGCAGTAGAAGATTGTGCCGGTGTATGTGGCGGTGATTCAGTTGTTGGCGGATGCGATAATGTATGTGGATCAACAGCAGTAGAAGATGAATGTGGAGTATGTGGAGGTGATGGTTCATCGTGTGCTGAAGATGCAGTATGTACTGAATTACCAGCAGATGATAATACTTTATATGTAGATGCTAATGGAATGGTTTATTATAATTTTACTTCAACAGTGGCAGGATTTCAATTTAATGTAGTTGGAACAACAATGACTGGTGCTTCAGGTGGTGCTGCAGCGACTGCAGGATTTACAGTATCAGCAGGTGGTTCAACAGCATTAGGATTCTCATTCACAGGTGCTACTAT
>CBFHVR010000058.1:0-4863 GCA_965659495.1 uncultured bacterium | reverse complement strand
CCGTTTGTTGAAGATTTTAACTTTTCAAAAAAATCATATATCACCTCGCCTAAAGGCAATATAAAATTAATCTGAACTTTCTTTTGCGATAAATAGGTAGTAGATTGGAATTCACCTCTTTTTGAAACACATAATTTCATTATGTTACCAATATATTTATCTGGAGCTATAATTTCAGCTTTAATATAAGGTTCGTTTATTTGATCAATATTTCCAGGGTCTGGCATATCTGCTGGATTTTTAACTAAAACTTTTTCATTATTTCTTGTTATAACACTATAACTTACATTAGGAGCTGTAGATATAAGATTCATGTTAAATTCACGCTCTAGTCGTTCTTGAACAATTTCCATATGCAAGGGGCCTAAAAATCCGCATCTAAAACCAAAACCTAACGCTGTAGAAACATTAGGTTCAAACGTTAATGCTGCATCATTTAATTTTAGTTTTTGTAAACTAGTTTTAAAATCTTCATAATCTTGCGAATCTACAGGATACATACCACTAAAAACCATTGGTTTAACTTCCTTATAACCTGGTAAGGGATTTGAATTTTTTTCATTTTTTAATGATACTGTATCTCCAACATTTATATCAGAAACATCTTTTAAGCTTGTTACTATATATCCAACATCACCTGATGAAAGTTTTTCTGTTTTTACCTTCTCTAATTTTAACTTACCTACTTCTGTTATTTCAAAATTTACTTTATTTGAAACTAATTCAATTATATCACTTTTTTTAAAGGATCCACTAAATACACGTATATAAGCTACAACACCTCTGAACTGATCATAAAAAGAGTCAAATATTAGTGCTCTAGATGTGTTATTTTCATGTTTTTTAGTTGGTATTGGAATTTTATCGATTACTGTATCAAAAACTGTATTAATTCCAGTACCATCCTTTGCGCTTATAGATAAGATATCTTCTTTATCACAACCAATTAATTCAATAATCTGTTCTGAAACAGCTTCAACATCAGAATTTGGCATGTCTATCTTATTTAGTATTGGAATGATTGTTAAGTCAGCTTCAATTGCTAAATATAGATTACTTACAGTTTGAGCTTCTACACCTTGTGTAGCATCAACTATTAATAAGGCACCTTCACATGCGGCCATACTTCTTGAAACTTCATAAGTAAAATCTACGTGACCTGGAGTATCTATTAAATTTAATGTATATTTATTTTTATCAGAATGAATATAATCCATTTGAATTGGATGAGATTTTATTGTAATACCTCTTTCACGCTCTAAATCCATATCATCTAAAACTTGATTTTCTAATTTTTTCTTAGATATAGTGTTAGTTTCTTCTATAAGTCTATCAGCCAAAGTAGATTTACCATGGTCAATATGAGCTATAATACAAAAATTTCTTATATATGTTCCAATATCATTCAAAATTAGGATTCCTTTTTTGAATGAAAGCACTTAATCCTTCTTGACTTTCTTTCTCTTCAAATAACTTACCAAATTCTATTGACTCAATGTTGTACCCATCATTATTTTTTAAACAATAACTTTGATTTACTAATTCAATAGTTTTTGATAATGCATTTGGACCGTTAAAAGAGATTTTTTCTGCAATTTTTTGAGTTTTATCATTTATTTCTGTACTATTTATTATATCATCAATTAAACCTATTGAGAGTGATTCTATTGCTGAGTACATTTTACCACTTAATAATATTTCCATAGCTTTACCTTTTGAAACTACTTTTCTTAGGCGCTGAGTTCCACCAAAACCAGCTATAAGCCCCAACTTAACTTCTGGTTGACCTAAAGTGGCATTTTCTGTGGCATATCTAATGTGACAAGCTAATGCAAGTTCACAGCCACCACCTAATGCAAAGCCATTAATTAAAGCAATTATTGGTTTGTGTGAATTTTCAATTTTAGAAAAAATCGATTGACCTAATTTAGAATGTTTAACAGCTTGCTGCTTATCCATTAATTGCATTTCTTTAATATCAGCACCAGCAACAAAAGCTTTATCTCCATCTCCTTTAATAATAATAACTTTAATATTTTTGTTAGACAGTATTTCATCTATAATAATATTTAATTCATTTAAGACTTTAGAGTTTAAGGTATTATAAGGTCCATTAGATATAGTAATAGTACATACTTTATTGATTTCGTTATGTTTTATATATTTCATTTTTTTGAAAAACCTCCAGAAAATAATAACATTACAGTAAAAATTTCTAATCTTCCTAATAACATTAAAAAAGAAGCTAATATTTTAGCTGGAGTTCCAATGTCATGCCAATTTGATGATGGGCCTATATCACCTAAACCAGGGCCTATATTACCAATTGCTGATGCAGATACTGATAAAGAAGTGTTAAAATCTAATCCTAAACAGGCAAAAATTATACTGGCAAAAACAAAAATGAAAATATAGAAAAGATAAAAACCGACTGTGTTATTAACAATCTCTTCAGACACTTTTTTAGAAGCTATTTTTATTTTAAAAACTCCTTTAGGATGAATTAATTTTTTTAATTCTCTTATTAAAAATTTAAAAACAAGTATAGTTCGTATTATTTTGATTCCTCCTGTTGTTGAGCCTGCACAACCTCCAACGAATAATAACACAAAAACCATTGTTTGAGAAGTGTAATTCCAGTTTTGATAATCTTCAGTAGAGAAACCTGTTGTCGTTAATAATGACACTGATGTAAATAATGAGTTTCTAAAACCCTCTTCAAAATATCCATTTTTAAGAAAATTGATAAAATAGTTATCAGTAAAAAAAACTAATGTAAATAGAGTCATTATAAATAAATAAACTTTAAACTCTTGATCTTTAAAATAATCTAAACGGCCTTTACGGAATGCTAAAAAATGCAAAGAAAAACTCGATGCTGCTAATATCATAAAAAATATAAGTGTATATTGAACTATTGAAGGATATGAAGCAACGCTGTCAGGATTTGTTGAAAATCCGCCAGTTGCCATTGTGGCAAATGAATGAGTTAGAGCATCATAAAATGTCAATCCTTCAATTAATAAAATTATCGTTTCCGAAATTATTAAGCCAAAATATATTGCCCATAAAAGAGTAGCAGTTTGTTTAACTCTTGGGGTTAGTTTATCCGCTACAGGCCCAGCAACTTCAGCTCTAAATAACTGCACGCCCCCAAACCCCATTAGTGGTAAAATTGCAATACTAAAAACAATAATACCAATTCCACCAATAAATTGGGTGAAGCTTCTCCAAAACATTAATCCTCTTGGAATTAAAATGAAATCGTCAGATGACAAAACACTTGCACCTGTTGTTGTTAATCCAGAGATTGATTCAAAAAATGCATCAACATAATTAATAAAAGGGCCTCCATAAATGTAATATGGTAAAGCACTAAATATAGCCATAACTATCCAACTTAAAGTAACTAATGTATACCCATCTTTATGAGATAAGTCTTTTTTTTCAGTAACTTTAAAACTTATAAATGGAAAAATTCTATTAAATGAAAGTTGAGTCAAAAGTATCAGGATAAAACCAAAACTTGATGTTATTAAAAAAGAAAACATGATTGAATACAAATCTGAAGCTTTGTCTAAGTAACTCCATATTGCACTAAATAACATAGAAATCCCTAAAAAGAGAAGAACATAACCAATCATATTTATTATTCTTTTATTTATCATGAATATCTATTTAATTAAAATAATTGTTCCGCTTTGTAGATATCTTCTGATTTGGTAAAAAATAATAATTCGTCATCAATTTTTAATTCAGTTGTACGTATAGGGATTATAATTTTATTTTTTCTTAATATTGCAGCTAGACATATTTCTTCTGGCAAATCTTTAATAGATAAATTCTTTATTAAAAAATCAGAATCATCTTTAACTGTTAGCTCAACTGACTCTATATTAATTTCATCAAATCTAGAAACAGACAATTTATCTTCATCGCTTCTTATTATTTTTAAAACTTTATTAACAGCTGAAGTATTTTTACTTATAACAGCATCAATACCAATCCTTCTAACGACTTTAAAAAAACTAGTGCTATTAATATGAACAATAACTTGTTTAACACCATAATGTTTCATTAATAATGAAGACATGATATTTATCTGTTCGTTGTCTGCAAGAGCGATAAAACAATCAAGATTTTCGATATTTTCAGATTCTAAAAAATCTATATCTAAACCATCATCCGTTAATACAAGAGTATTTTCTAACCTATCACTTATTAGTTCAGCTTTTTCAGTATCTTTTTCTAATAATTTTACATTGTAATCATCCTGGAGTGATGCAGCAACCAACCTTCCAACCTTACCTCCACCCATAATCATAATATTTTTTACTTTAAATGAGGATTTACCAGCCATCAATTGTACTTGCTCTGTGTAATTTGACGGGACAGCAAAATATATAATATCATTAATTGAATACTTGGTTTGTTTGTGAGGGATAAAACTTGAATCACCCCTGCAGACTATGGATAGTTTGTGTGGTATGTAGGGGTTAGAAATCTCTACATTTTCCATAGTTCTTCCTATTAAAGGGGATGATGCATCTAATAAAATACCGATTAATGTTATTTTATCGTCCTTAAAGGTTTCTATATCAAAGCTAGAAGGTTGAGTTATAATTTTTTTAATTTCATCTCTTGCAGTTTTTTCAGGAAAAACAATATGATTAATACCAAATTGAGAAGGGTCTATAATAGTTTTTTTTCCGTATTCTGTGTTACGTAGCCGACAAATTACCTTTTTAGCACCCATTTCTTTACCCATTTTTGATGCTACTAAATTAACTTCATCAATTTTAGTTAAAGAAATAAGATAATCAACCTGAGTCATTTCAACTTGTTGGATTATTCTTTGAGAAC
>CBFHVR010000057.1:0-3159 GCA_965659495.1 uncultured bacterium | reverse complement strand
TTACTTGTATGGAAAATATATAGATAAATAAATTATTTATTTAAAATAGCCATATATTTTTAATATTAGCTTATATGATAAATAGGAAAAAGTCATCAGAATAATTAAGGTTATTAAAATAGTTATAAGGAGTGAAAAGCTTAGTTCAGTAGCCCATTTTAAGTGAAATTCATGAGGTTGACTAGGGTGTATCTTCTTTAGTCTATTAAAAACACGATAAAATAAGTAAAAATATGTTGAAACTAAAGTAATTGGTATAAATCCAAAATAGAATATCTTAGCTCTTTTACTAAGATTTGATATTTTTGATTTTATTTTAGAAATCAACGTTTACTTGCCTGAGCCTAGTATTGATTTGGTAACTTTATAAAGTATAAATATACAAATTGGAAAAGTAAAACCCCACGTTGATATAGAAAAAAGAATTGGATATTGGTCTGTCCACATACCGAAGATGCATATATTAAGATATGAATATAGAATTCTATAAAATATATTTTCTTTTAAAGTTTTTTTTTCTTTAAACTTTTTGAATCGAATGTAATTAATGATAGAAAAAATTATATTGGAAGCTATAATTACTATAATTACCATATATATAACTTTAAAATTCATAAATTAAATTAGTCTAATTATATATACTTTTCAAGTTCTTTAGTTTTAACCCAATTAGCGTAAATCTCAGTAGTCTTAATACTTCTATGGCCAAGTAATGTTTGTAGTACTTCTTTTGGAACTCCTTTGTCTAGCATATTATGTGCATAGGTATGCCTAAAAGTATGCAGGTTGATATTATTTACTCTAACAAACTCTGGATTAAAAACTTTTTGAACTTGCTTTAAACACTCTCTTTTTTGCCAATCAGATTGAACTTCTGGAAAGATAAAATCATGCTCAAATCTTGGTCTAATTAGGTTCAAAATAGGCTTGGATAATGGAACGTGTAAAAAATCATTTGTTTTGCTCATTAAAATACCTAAATATGAGCCTTGTATATGCTTCTTCCTTAATTTATATGCATCAGTAGAGCGAATCCCTGTTTTTAGTAGAAAAGTGTAAAAATCAGTGTATTTAGAGCGTTTTTCAAATATCAGTTTTAGGTGCTTTTTTGTAAAATAAAAGCGTTGTTTTTTGTTGTCAGTTTTAAACAATTTTATAACTCTAAATGGGTTTCTATCAATCCACTGCATATCTAAACAATAATTAAAAAATCGCTTAATAAAATTAATCTCTCTATTTAAAGTTGAAGGGCTTATTTTTTTACAGATTGATTCCTTGGCACTATTATATTGAGATTGAACTTTAACCTGTGAACGCATAGATATGTAAGTAAGTGCATGTTCTGATTTGACATCTTTTAAAAGCTTTACACCTTTGACTCTGCAATAATCTTTAAACATTGTATTTTTAGATTGAATAACTTTTACCTGCTTATCTTTAATGCTGGTAGTCTTTATATAATCCATATAGGATGATAAAGATTTGTCAAATGAATAAGACCTTTGTTCATCAATTTGATTAAAAGTTAAATCATATTCAAGTTTCTTAAGATTAGCTTTTGCTACTTCTAATGAGTAGCCTGCAAATCGTCTTATTCTATTTTTTCCAACTACAATATTAATGTAATAGCGTTTACCATTTATATCTTTACGTGTGTAAATAGTTGCCATAGTGACCTTCCTTTCGTCACTATTACGTCACTGAAGGGTATAGCTCAGTTGGTTAGAGCAGCGGACTGTTAATCCGCGTGTCCCAAGTTCGAGTCTTGGTACCGGAGCAATAAAACCCTTCAAGAAATTGAGGGGTTTTTTTATATTATTAATATGAAATTTTTATTTAAAATACTACTATTTATCAATATTCTCTTTCCTTATTGTGTCACTTTCAATTTAGATTTAAACAATTTTGATGATGCTCCTGTTGGTAACTGGGTTGCAAGAGCAAACGGTTCTTGGAATGGTTGGGGAGCAGGTATCACATTAAATGATAACGATAACGATGGTATTTATTCAGCAACCAGTTGCTCTTTTGATAATGGTGATTATGAATATGTTTTTGTGATTACCGGTCAGTTTGATAATTGGAGTGGCTGGGGAATGTCAGGGAACCCACCTCTTGGAAGCTCTTGTGATTTTAAATGGTGGGATAGCTGGGCAAACTATGGATTTAATATAGAAAATGCAGATTATGAAACTGATGTATATCCATGGAGCTGTTGCAATCAGACAGAGTGTGTAGATTCTAATTGGTATGGATGCGTTGGTGCTGGTATTAAAACAATAGATTCATTTCAATATGGTAGATTTGAAACAAGGATGAAGTCTGCAGATGGAGATGGCATGGTCAGCTCTTTTTTTACCTACAATACAGATTTTGATAATGGGCTTGGAAATCTTAATTGGAATGAAATAGATATTGAGATGACGGGTAATAAAGATAGCTCTGTGCAGTTTACTACTCATCATCCAGGATCTCCCAATTCTTGGTCTGTAACTGAAATTGTTGATGTTGATTTTAATCCTCACCAAGAGTTCCGTGATTATGCTTTTGAGTGGACTCCAGGCTACATCAAGTGGTTTATTGATAATGTGGAAGTTTACCAGCAAGTATCTCCAAGTGTGGATGATTTGAATTTATCCCAAAAGCTTATGATGAATTTATGGGCTGCAAATGCGCCCAGTTGGACAGGAGATTGGAACTATCAAGATGTGCCAAAGTTTTCATATTATGATTATGTTAAGTATTATTCATACAATCCTGGATTAGGGGATTATGGAACAAATAATAACTTTATATTTGAGTGGCAAGATAATTTAGAAAATTATAATTCTAATATTTGGAGCAATGAATCTGGTGACCAGCTAGGTCATTGTGGTTTTGATCAATCAAATATTAACTACTATCACGGTCATTTAATAATGGTCTTAAGAGATGCCTCGGGTCAGCTTAGTTGCACGGGAGTTAATGGAGATATAAATAGTGATTATCAATTGAATGTAAGCGATGTAGTTTTCTCAATCAGTGTAATTTTAGATGATAACTATAATGATTTAACTGTTTGTGAAATGATTTCATCGGATTATGATTTTAATCAGACTTTAAATGTTTCTGATATTGTTGGTTTAGTTAATTATATAATTGAATAAAATATAATTTAGA
>CBFHVR010000056.1:0-32468 GCA_965659495.1 uncultured bacterium | reverse complement strand
TCTAGTGATGCAGTTGCAATATGGGTTGGTTCAATGTTAGCAATAGATAGACCACTTGATATGTTTAGAACAATGGTTAATATATCTAGCGATAGTGTCGGAGTTGCCGTTATTGCTAAATCTGAGGGTGAAAAATTATATTAAGGATAATTTTTTATCAACTTCAAAATCTGATAAGTGAGACGTTTTAATTTCAATTACTTTAACTCCTTTAAAACTTGAAATTTTACTTAGACTATCATTTAAGCTCTTAGCATTTAATTTGAAGTACTTAATGTTGAAGACTTTTGTAATATTTTTAATCTCAATATTTTGAGGTGTAACCCAAAATTCATTGAATCTATCAATTTTTTTATCTGCATAATCCAATGATGCAAATATTTTCCCTCCATTATTATTAATAACAATAATAGTTAAGTCTATTTCTGTAGAATGGAGTACATTAAATCCGTTTATATCATGAAAGAAACTAATATCTCCAATAACTAAAAAATTCTTAAATTTTTTATTAATAGAAGATATACCAAGTGATGTAGAAATAATACCATCAATACCACTTGCTCCTCTATTTGTGAACGTATGAATTTGACTTTTTAGCTTGCCTGAATATTTATTAAAAGAACGTACAGGAGAAGAATTTCCAATAAATAAATGATCTTTTTCTTTTAGGTTATTTAATAATGATTTTAATATAGAAAACTCAGTATCTTTTTTTCTTGATACGGTAGAATAGTTGCTTATAATGCCATTTTCAAAATCTTCAATTCTATCTATCCATTTTTTATCAATTATATGATTTTTATTTAATAAAATATTTTTTGGAAATGTTCTAATTATATATTTTGAATCGTCGTTAAAATACAAATATGGATTTATAAGATATGTTTTAGTTCTATTAATTGATAAAAGTTTATTCAATTTTTTTGATATTGGTTTTGATCCAAACCGTATAATTAAATCAGGATTTGTAATTTTATGACAATAAAAATCGTAGAAAACCTTAATATTTTTATTTTTATAATGCCTTAAATCAGAATTTATATCTGCAAATACTGGAAAGTTTAATCGTTTAATTAATTTATAAACATATTTAGTTTCACTTGAGTCTAGGTGACCACAAACAATAAGTGGTTTTTTAAATATTGGAAGTTTGAGATTAGTTTTTTTATTAATGGTTATATTTTTTTTTGGTACAAGTTTAATTTTTTTTTGTTTTTTATCAAAAAGAGGTTCTTTAAATCTAATATTTATATGGACAGGGCCCGGGATATTTTTATGATTTCCATTAGCAATGTTAATTATATCATCTATCTTTTTTAATGTTGATGCTTGGTTAGTGATATTAATATCAATCATTTTTCTAATGAAATTTTTATAAATATCAACTTGATTAATGGTTTGATTTTCACCTGAATTTGCAAGGTTTTTAGGTCTATCTGCTGTAATAATAACTAAAGGTGTCATAGAATAATATGCTTCTATTATAGCTGGAAGTAAATTAGCGGTGGCTGTTCCAGATGTTGTAAGTACTAATGTAGGTGATTTTGTTTTTTTAGCTATTCCAAGTGAAAAAAAACCATTTGATCGTTCATCAATATGGCTAATGCACTTGAATGATTTTTCTTTAATTAATGCATGTGTAAGCGGTGTGTTTCTTGAGCCTGGAGATATACAAGCGTGTTCAATTCTTTTTTTTACTAAAAGATTGACTATATTTTCTGACCACGATATATTTGATGTATTTGATTGCATTACACTTTATTACATTTTACACGTTTATTTTAACAATAAATTTATATAAATTTATGACATGATTAAATTAATACTTTACATAATTTTTATTAGTAGTGTATCTTACGGTCAAATCCAATATGGTGGAATACCAAAATATTTCGATTCAAGGATTGATAATATTCCTTCTGTATCGACAAACCAATCTCAAATTATTAATACAAATTTTGATCCGATGGTCTTTAAATATGGTGAAGAGTATGATTTAGATATTAATGTATTAGAATCTGCTTCTATTATCAATAACAATAATGAGGTTACTTACTTATTTGGCATTGAATCTAGAGGAGCTTATGGAATAGGTCTTAATTTTAATAGATTTTTTCTAACGGAGAATGCAGAATTATATATTTATGATTATGATCAGACTTATTATATTGGTTCATTTACAAATTCAAATAATAAGTCAAATCAGACATTCTCTACTTCAATTGTTAAAAGTGAATATATTATTTTAGAATTAACTGTACCAGTTGATGAAATTAAAAATATTAAATTAAGTATTGATTCAATTATTCATGATAACACAGATATCTTAAATTACTATAATGATTCATCTTCTGAATCAAGAGAAGATTGCAATATAAATGTGATTTGCTCGGAAGGTGATGATTGGCGAGATCAAATAAATGGAGCTGTTAGAGTTTCTATGGGAGCAGGTCTATGTTCTGCTTCTATCATAAATAATACTGAAAATGATAGGACTCCATACATATTGTTTGCCGATCATTGTGTAAGTGGGAGTCCAAATAATTATGTTGTCTATTTTAATTACCAGAGTACTAGCTGTAATGGGAGTTCAGGTTCACTAAATCAAAGTATTAGTGGTACAAATTTACTTTATCAAGAAAATATAGATTCCGGGGCTGATATTGCATTACTTAGGCTAACTTCTGATATTCCAGATTCGTATAATCCTTATTATGTGGGCTGGTCTGTATCAAATAGTGCTCCAGATGAGGCAATAGGAATTCATCATCCTGGTGGAGATATAAAGAAAATTTCATTTACAAATGATAATGTTTCAGCTGGTGGTTCTGGAGGTAATTATTGGGAATTTCAATATGATCTTGGTAGGGTTATTCCAGGTTCATCTGGTTCACCATTTTTTAATGAAGACAAGAGACAAGTTGGGGTAGCAAGTTATATTTATACTAATTATTGTGATCCTTCTCCTGACTGTTATTGCGATCAACAGTATAATCATGGATATGGAAGAATAGATAGAGCTTGGTCTGGATTAAGTAGCTATTTAGATCCTACTAATTCAGGTATTCTATCAATTGATGGAATTAGTAATTCTGGTATTAATATTGTTCATGATTCATTTGAAGATATGCCTTATAATAATCAAAGTTCATTATCGTTTTTAGCAAACGTTAATTCTTATTCTGGAACGGTAGATGGAGTTGAGCTACATTATAATTTAGGTGATGGATGGTTAGTCCAATCTATGATTCAAACTGGATTAGGAAGTATCTACGAAGCTTCAGTTGAAAGTTTATTTAGTGGAATGTTAATTGAGTACTATATATTAGCTGTAAATTCTGATGGTATAGTACAAACATATCCAAATAATGCTCCCAGTAATTCAATATTATTTATTTTAGGCGATTTACCTGATTTATATTCAAATGAATTTGAAACAGATGTAAACGGTTGGGTGATTGGAGATTCTTCTGATACTGCTACAGCAGGAATCTGGAATTTAGATATTCCCCAATCCTCATTTAATGATCAAGGTCTACAGGTTCAGCCTGGCCTAGACCATAGTGAAGATGGGGAGTTATGTTTTTTTACAGGAAATGGATATCAGTTGGACCCTGATACAGGTCAAAATGATGCTAGCTATGATGATGTAGATGGTGGAAGCACAACACTCTTTAGTCCTTCGTTTAATTTATCTTCAATTGATAAGGCTGTACTAACTTATTGGAGATGGTATACTAATGATATTGGAGATAATGGGAATAATGACAAGTGGGTTGTGAGCGTGTCAAATAACGGTGGTTCAACATGGCAGGAATTAGAAAATACCTCAATTTCAAATGCAAGTTGGGTAAAGCAAAGATTTGTTATTAATGACTATTTAAGTCTTTCATCAAATATTATTTTTAAATTTGTAGCTGAAGATATCTTTAATACAGGAGATGCTGGTTCAGGAGGTTCTTTAGTTGAAGCAGCAATTGATGATTTTGTTATCGAATATATATCTTCTGGTTCAGGTATTGTTGGTGATGTTAATAATGATGAATCTGTTGATGTTCTAGACATTGTTCTTTTAGTTAATATGGTATTAGGATTTGAATCTCCTAATTTTCAATTAGCAGATATAAATTCTGACGGTTCAGTTAATATTCAAGATATTATATTAGTAGTTAATATTATTTTAAATTAATCAATATTCTCAAATTATATTTTATTGCTTATAATGTATAATTTCTTATAAAATACGTTTAATAATTGTAATCAAATGAAGGAGTTTCAAATGGTAGGAGTTGATTTAACAAATTTCACTTTATTTTCGTTTTGGTTGGCTACAGCTATTATGCTTGCGTCTACTGTATTTTTCTTTGTGGAAAGAGCAGATGTAAGTATTAAATGGAAAACATCAATGACAGTTGCAGGCCTTGTAACAGGAATTGCTTTTTGGCATTATTTGACAATGAGTAAGCTTGCAGCATTAGGTGCATCTCCAGTCGCTTATAGATATGTAGATTGGTTTATAACTGTTCCATTACAAATTGTAGAATTCTATCTTATATTAGCAGCCGTAACTGTTGTGAGTTCTCGTGTTTTTTGGAAGCTATTAATTGCAGGTTTAGTTATGCTTGTTGGTGGCTACCTAGGAGAAACTTGTGCTGGTTGCCAGACTTCTGGTTTTGTTGTTGGAATGCTAGGTTGGGCTGGTGTTATATACTTAATTTTTGTAGGTGATGCTGCCAAGGTCAATGCTTCAAGTAACAATGAAGCAAGTCAATTTGCTTTTAAAGCTATGAGAATGATTGTTCTTGTCGGTTGGTCAATTTACCCAATTGGTTATTGGTTAGATGATGCATCATTAAATGTTGTATATAATTTAGCAGACTTAGTTAATAAAACAGCATTTGGTTTAATGATTTGGGCCGCAGCAAAAATGGATTCAAAATAATAATATCTAATTTGATAAGTCACTCATATCGAGTGACTTATCAAATATCCTTTATTTAAAATAGTCTAAAATATGTTTTGATTTTGTTTTTGTTTCTTCCCATTCTTTTTGTGCATCTGATTTAGAAACAATTCCACTCCCTGTAAAGACAAACATACTTTTTTTATTAAGATAAAATGATCTTATAGGAACAAAAAAATCGCCATTTCCATCAGTATCAAAAAAACCTATACATCCGCCATACCAACCTCTATCAGTTTTTTCCGTATTATTAATAATTTCTAGTGCTTTTTTCGATTTGTATCCCAATAGTGCAGGAGTAGGATAAAGTTTTTCTATTAAATCAATAATATGAATTTTATTTTTTAGTTCACCTGAAATAGATGTGATTAAATGATAAATATAGTTTAGGTTCAATATCTTGGGATTTTTAGGTATAGATAATTTTTTGCAAGCTGGGCTAACTATATTCCTAATATATTCAACAACATAGCTATGTTCATCAATCTCTTTAATTGTTTTTAAATCATGCTTATTTTTTGAACTGCCAGCAATAGCATCGATTGAAAATTGATTGCTTTCATTGAGTTTTATAAGTTTTTCAGGAGTTGAGCCCATAAATGATTTACTTCTATTGAAATTGATAAAAAAATTAAAGCAGTTTTTATGATTTTTATTTAGATATTTAATTAAATCTTCTTTGTCCAAATCCTTTTCTAAAGAATACTTTATCATTCTTGAAATAACAACTTTTGATAAATCTCGATTATTAATTTTAGCTATAATTTTTTGAATATCTTGTAAGTATATACTTCTATCTGGTTTTTCATATTCAAAATTAATTTTAGTGCTACTATTTATTTTAGTATGCTTAGTGCTATTGGTTATAAAGCGATATTCATTTAAAAAATCGTTTAAAATATAGTTTTTGCGTGTTTTTTTATTAATAATTTTACAATATGTGATTATCGTCTTATTTGATTCCTGTGTAATAAGTATCTTGGGAATTATAAATCTTCCTTTAGGAACTTTATTCCAAGGATAATAGCTTTGACTTGTTAAGTCAAAAGAAAGGCCTCCAAAAAACTTTAAACTTTTATTTTTATTAGTTAGTATTTTTCCTGTATCTATTTTTAAAAATTTAATATCACTCTTTTTATTTATATCTACCAGTATAGTTTTTCCATATCCAAAATATTTTGTCCCTGATGGATATTGCATGTAAAAAGTATTTTTCTTATTTGATTTATAATTAAGGATTCTATTGATTTTATAATCAATAACTTCTTCATATTTTATAATAGACCTTTCGCCAAAGCTGTGTTTATCTAAAAATATTTTTTCTAAAAATGATTTAAACTTAAAATTTTGCATTTTTTAATCTTATTTGATACATAAATCTATTTAAAATAGTTCATCTATAGAACGTATATTTTATAGTCTTTTAATATCAAAAAATAATATTATGTCAAAATTTGTTCATCATGGAGAAGATAAAAAAACATATGTAAAAAATATGTTTAATGATATTTCAAAGCGTTATGATTTATTTAATACTATATCTAGCTTTGGTGTAGACAGGTATTGGAGATATAATCTTGTTAGAAAGTTTAATTTAAATAAGTCAGATTACTTGCTTGATATTGCAACAGGTACAGGTGATGTTGTTTTTAGTATGCATAAGCGATTTAAAAATAAATTAGTAGGGCTTGATATTGCAGACAAAATGATTGATCTCGCTAAATTAAAGCAAGTAAAAAAAGGTTTTAATAAAGAGGATATATCCTTTATCCAAGGAGATGGTGAGGATTTGGGTTTTTCTGATAATAGTTTTCACGGTTTAACCATTTCGTTTGGATTTCGAAACCTAGGTAATTATGATAAGGGTCTATCAGAATTTCACAGAGTTCTCAAACCAGGTGGTAGAATAGCAATTTTAGAATTTTCAAAACCAAAAGTTAAATGGTTCATTCCTTTTTTTAGATTCTATTTTAATAGAGTCGTTCCTTTATTGGGAGCGATGTTATCTAGAAAAGATGCTTTCTTATACTTGCCCGAATCTGTAGATTATTTTTTAAGTAGAAAAGAGCTTTCTGACAAGATGAAATCAATAGGATTCAAGGAGGTTGGTTATTCAGACTACACATTTGGGATTGCTACGATTTATACTGGAGTTAAATCATGAGTCAACAAAGGCTTGCTCAAATATCCATGGTTGCAACAACCATAATATGGGGAATTACCTTTGTTATGGTGAAAGAGGCTCTAAATGATGCCCCTCCTTATATGTTCGCTTCTCTACGATTTGGATTGGCTTTTTTTATTGGTCTTATATATTTAAATAAAAAAATAAAAGATATAAATCATTTAGAAATGATAGGTGGTCTGATCTGTGGCTTATGTTTATTTGCAGGTTATGCCTTTCAAAATTATGGTTTAATGCAAACAACGCCTAGCAAGTCAGCCTTTATAACAAGTGTTAGTGTTATTTTAGTTCCTGTTCTTTTATCAGTTTTTAGAATTAAAAAAGTTGATTTTAAAATATGGGTGTCTGTCTCTTTAGCTACCATTGGCTTATATGTATTATTAAACCCTTCTGGGGGAGAAATTAATATAGGAGATATTTTAACATTTGGCTGTGCATTGTCATTTGCTATTCATATAATAGCTCAGGATTATTACCTTAGTAGAGGATCTTCTATTGCACGTTTGTTTTTATCTCAAGTTATGTTTGTTTCACTTTTTTCTTCATTGAGTGTTTTTATATTTGAAAGTCCTGAAATAATAATTTCTCAAAGGCTGATTGTCGCTATTTTAGTAACAGGATTCTTAGCAACTTTTGTTGCTATTATGCTTATGGTTTGGGCTCAGACTATTTTGAATGCTAACCAAACGGCTCTTCTGTTAAGTTTAGAACCAGTATTTGCCGCTCTTTTCTCAACTACTTTTGCAGGAGAAATTTTAGGAGTTTATGGCTGGGTTGGTGGAATGATAGTTGTTTTAGGAATTGTTAGTTCTGAATTTTCATTTATTAAAAAATAGCTTGATATAGCAATAAAATTCGCTTAAAATACTTACGGTAAACTTACGAGTAATTAAGTGAATAAAAGCAAAATATATAAATCCTCGGTTCAATCTAAATTATCAATTAATTTATATTCTTCTTCAATTGAAGCAGGCTTTCCATCGCCTGCAGATGATCACTTAGATATATCCTTAGATTTAAATAAGTATTTAATTAAACATCCAGCATCTACTTTCTATATTTATGTAAAAGGAGATTCCATGATTGAAGAGGGGATATATAGCGGAGATATTATGGTAGTAGATAAGTCATTAAATCCAAAATCTAATGATATTATTATTGCTGTTATTAATGGAGATTTTACAGTTAAGAAATTATATAAAAAAAATAACAAATTATTTTTAATCCCTGCTAATAAAAAATATGGATTAATTTCAATAACTGATGAAATGGATTTCCAAATATGGGGTGTTGTAACCCATACTATCCATCATTGTAGATAGCTATGTATGGTCTTGTAGATTGTAATAATTTTTACGCTTCTTGTGAAAGAATTTTCAAACCAAAATTAAATAAAAAACCAATTGTTGTTCTATCTAATAATGATGGTTGTGTTATTGCAAGATCTAATGAATCAAAAAAAATAGGTATTAAAATGGGTGTTCCTGCATTTAAAATATCTTCTTTGATTAAAAAATATAATGTTGAAGTTTTTTCAACTAATTTTGCTTTGTATGGTGATATATCACAGCGTGTGATGACTATTGTTTCTAAAATTATTCCTAATATTGAAATCTACTCTATTGATGAGGCTTTTTTAGATCTTAAAGAATTTAAAGATAGTGATTTAGTAAGTGTGGGAAGTAATATTAGAAAAAAAATACTGCAGTGCACAGGAATTCCAGTATCTATTGGTATAGCTAAAACAAAGACATTATCTAAAATTGCAAATTATATTGCAAAAAATAATAGTGGAATAGGAGTTTTTTTAATAAATGAAGATAATTATGATTATTTATTAAAAGATATCCCAATTCAAAAAATATGGGGTGTTGGCTTCAAAACTAATTTATTTTTAAAGAGATATGGAATTAATACTGCCGATCAATTAAAAAATTGTGATTTAAAATGGATTCGTTCGAATTTATCTATTGTTGGTGAAAGAATGGTTAAAGAATTAAGAGGTATCTCTTGTAATAAAATTAATAATTTAAATGTTGGTAAAAAAAGTATATCTACATCCAGAACATTTAGTAAGATGATAACCTCTTATCGCAGCTTAGAATCATCAATTGCCATGTATACAACAAGATGTGCTGAGAAATTAAGATCTCAATCATGCTCAACAAAAATTGCCCATATTTTTATTATGACTAATCCTTTTAGAAAAGATTTAGAGCAAAATATTATTTATAAAACGGTACATTTCCCCGTTGCGACAGATGATACGGGAGAAATATTGAATTATATCTTAAACGAATTAAAAAAAGTATATCAAAAAGGATATTTTTATAAAAAAGCAGGAGTTATTTTAAGTGGTATAATTCCCACAAATCATGTGCAATGCGATATATTTGACAATAAGAATCGTAAAAAAAGTAAAGCAATAATGAGTACTATGGATTTAATTAATAAAAAAATGGGAAGAGATAGTATCAGGTATGCTGCGCAAGGATATCATAGTAATTTAAAATTAAGACAACAAAGCTTATCACCTTGCTATACAACTAGATGGAATGATTTATTAAAAATTTATATTTGAGTGATATATACTCTTAGTATTATATGCATATGATGATGTAGATTTTAGTCATGATATTTAAATTATTTATAACTATATATTTGACTTTTTCAGTTGTTTTAGCTCACGGTGAAGATCATAGCCATAATGATAATGATAATCATAAGCATGAAGAGCGAAAGTATGAACCTGTTGGTATTGTAAGGGGCAGTGTTATTGATAATATGCTTGAAGATCCAAAAGCTTATGCGAATATATCAATTGTTAAGGAAAGTTCTGATGATATTATTTCAGGTGGGATAACAGATGAAAGTGGGTTATTTTTAATAGATAAAGTTCCGTTTGGTAAATATTTTTTAGTTGTTCAATACATTGGATATGAAGATATGATCATAGATAGTCTGATAATTAAACCTCCAGATAAAATAGAATTAGATTTAGGTCAAATCAGAATTAATGCTAGAACAATTATGTTAGAAGGAGTATCTGTCGTAGATAAGTTGGCTCCAGTAATAGAAGATATTGCAAAAACAACCTATCCTGTAGCTGAAACTGCAAGAGCTGAAGGTGGTTCAGCAGATGAAATCTTAGAAAAACTACCTTCTATAACAGTAGATGCTGATGGTAATATTTCTCTTAGAGGAAATTCTAATGTAACAATTTTGATAGATGGTAGAAAATCACAATTAAGTGTAGATATGATAAACGCAAACATGATTGAAAAAGTTGAGGTGATGACAACACCATCTGCAAAGTTTGATCCTGACGGCATGGCTGGTATCATTAATATTGTTCTAAGTAAAAATGAATTTGTAGGAAGAAGTGGGAATTTAAATTTAAATCTTTCAGAATGGAATGGAAAAAATTTATCAGGAACATTTAATTCATTCAAAGATAAATGGAATATATTCTCTAGCTACAGTATAAGTGAAAGGCAAAAGCAAGGGAGAGGGGAACGAAATACATTGTATTATGATTTAGATAATAATATTACATCTAATACTAGTTCAAAAGAATTCTCTGAAAAGTATCCAGAAAAAAATAATTTAAAAGTTGGAATTGAACACTATCCTAGTGATATAGGGCTATTAGCTTTTGATCTTACTTATATTGAGAGTAAAGGATTAGATACCAATACAGTTATTATAGATGATGATTTAGAAAATCCATTTGAAACAATTGAAAATGAAGAAAATAGCGCGCTTAATTATGGAATTGGATATTTTATAGATGATCAAGAAAATAAAAAAAATTTCTCGATTGAATTTGATTATGATAATCATGATGAATCTGCAGTAAGGACAGGATATACTGATGAAGTGGTTCAAGATGAAGGAATAAATAAAATATTTAGAATAGATTATACTGCCCCAATAGAAAATAAATTTAATAAAGATTCAAAATATGAGATTGGTTTTAAACAAGATAAAGAAGATGATAAACATTATTCTATAATAGAAAATGAAAATTTTAACTGGGACTACGATAACTCAATCTCCGCAGCATATATAAATGTATTATATAATTTTACTGAAAAATTTGGGATGCAAGTTGGAGCACGTTTTGAAGATCAAGAAAAACAATCAGTTATTAATTTTGATGAATCAGATTGTTCTAGCTTAGATCAATTAAATTGTGAGCAAAGTGGTTTTTGTAGTTGGGATGATGGGATTTGCTCAGAAACATTGTTTGGTAATTTAATTAATAATCTTGGAGAAGATTTAGATGTTACTTACGAACATACTAGAGTTTATCCATCTATATACTTTTTATATGATACAAAAGGAAAAGGTAATTTTAAATTTGAGTTTGGAAGAAGAATAGAAAGACCATCACATTGGAGTTTAAACCCTATCCCAGATTTAGAAGAGGCAGAAGCAGGATTTATTAGACAAGGAGATCCTTATTTAAGGCCTGAAGATATTTATAAATCTGAAATTAGCTATTCAAATAGGATTCCAATAGGATTTTTAAAAGCATCATTATATTACTCAACAGTAAAAGATATGATTGATAGGGATAAAGATACATATTGTTATGGTTCAACATGTAATGATTTAAATGACAATTCTGATCAAACGAATTATATGGTTTTATCTTGGGACAATGTTTCAGAATCAATTGATAGAGGGATAGATTTTACATTTATGACAAGACCTCTTCCAAATTGGGATATTATGATTAATGGAAATTATTGGAATAATATTTTAGATGGTGTTGAGGCTGATCAACAAGGAAATGAATATGGATTTTGGGGTATGATTAATTCAACTATTAGATTACAAAACGATCAACAAATTGGTGCTTATTCACATTTCTCATCTCCGATGACTATATCATCTGGAGAAATAAAGGGTATGCGACGTTTTGATTTAACTTATAAGAAAAAAGTAAATAAGCGTTTTAATTTTACAGTAAAGCTTAAAGATGTATTTGATTCTGGTGGTTTTGATATTAAGACAGATCAATTAATTGATTTAGATGGTGATAATATTTTTGATATTAGAGAGGTTTTGAATTCTGAATATAGAAGAGGTAAAAGGAATTTATCAGTAACTTTTGAATATCGTTTTGGAGACTTCCAAAAGAAAAAATATAAACGTGAAGAACAAAGAGACTACAATCAAGGTGGCGGAATGGATGTTGGGTTCTAGTGCTTTCTTTTCTCCTTCCTAAGGATAAAAAATTATTTAAATATATTTTTGTTTTAGCATTACCGGTCATAATCAGTAACACCAGTAGAGTTTTGATGGGTGTTGTAGATTTAATTATGATTGGTCATCTAGGTGCTAATGCTATTGCGGCTGTTGGTATTGCTGGTATGGTAGCTTGGACTTTTATTAGTTTAGGTATAGCATTTAGAACAGGGACACAAAGTTTTGTTGCTAGACGAGTTGGAGAGAAACAATATAATAAATGTGGTGCAGCTCTTTGGAATATGCTATGCTTATCATTTTTCATAGGAATACCTATAACTTTTATTATATGTTTTTATATAGATGTAATCATATCTCTTTTTATAAGTAAATCAAATATTGATGCATTTAAACTTAGTATCGATTATGCATATTATAATTTTTTAAGTTTATTTTTTCTTTATGCAAGTTTTGTATTTCAAGGTTTTTATACTGGAATTGAAAAAACTAAGATTCATATGAAAGCAACGTTATCTTCAAATGCTGTGAACTTATATTTGAATTTTGGTCTTATTTTTGGAACTGATAGGATTATTGAAAATTTAGATGGAACAGCATTTTCTTTTTTATCAAAGTTATGGACTTTTTATTATTTCCCAGAACTTGGAGTTAAAGGAGCAGCAATTGGAACAATGATTGCGTGTGTTTGGCTCTTTACTCATTATTTTTTATATCTTTTTAAGAGTGATATTATGAAAAAGTTTGACGTTTTTAACTTTTCATTAGATAAAAAAATGTTTAAAAGACAAATTGAAATTGCTTCTCCTGTTGCTATCCAAGAAACACTTGTTGCTCTAAGCTTAGCTGTTTTCTATAAGCTCATTGCTATTATTGGAATTTTTGAACTTGCTGCAACACAGGTAGTTTTCAGAATTATGCATGCCTCATTTATGCCTGCTATAGGTATAGGTCAAGCATGTTCAACTTTAGTTGGAAAATTCTTAGGTGAAAAAAACCCTGATAAAGCTGAATCTGCAATTTATGAAAGTTTGAGAGGATCATTTTTAATGATGGGATTGATGGGCATTTTTTTTATTAGTTTTGCAGATTATATAATACCAATTTTTACAAGTGATATAAATGTAATAAATATAGCTGTTCCTGGTTTAAGGTTTGTTGGATTTATTCAATTTATCGATGCCATATGCTTTACTCTATGGTTTGCATTAACTGGTGCTGGAGATACAAAAGTTCTTGCTTTTGTTGATATATTGTCGCACTGGTTATTATTTATACCTTTGGTATATTTTTTAGGAATTACTTTAAATATGGGTTATTGGGGTGCGTGGATTGGTTTTGCATCACATCTTACTTTTATTGCTGCATACACCATATGGAGACTTAAAAGTGGGAAATGGAAAGAAGTTATTCTTTAATTATACTTATCATCCAAAGCTTCTAATAATCTGAAAATATCTTTTTTAGTATTATATGCTTGAATAGAAATTCTAAAAAATTCCTTATCATTCCATTTAAATATTGGAATCTGTATGCTGTACTTTGAATAAAACTCTGTTTGATCTGCTAAAATATCATTAGATTTTATTGGAATACTACTCATTTGGCCTAAAAATCTTTTATCTGATATAGGCTCTTTTTTTAATAATTTATTTATTTCATTTCTTGCCCATAGATTTAATTTTTTACATTGTTTAGATACATTTTCCCAATTATTTTTTTCTAAAAATCTAATTGTATCTGACATGGTTAAGTAAGCAGAGATATCATCAGTTCCATACCATTGCAAATAATCTAAAAATTGAGAATGACTAGGCATGTCTGAATCATAGCCCCAACTAATAACAAGTGGCTTTACAGTATCTTGTAATTTTTTATGTACATATAAAAATGCAGTTCCTTTTGGAGAACACATCCATTTATGGCATGCCCCTGTATAAACATCTGGGCTCAATTTTTTAATATCAAGATCGATATGTCCAGGAACATGTGCACCATCAATAATAGATAAAATATTTTTTTCTTTTGCAATTTTACATATTTTTTCAATTGGAAAAATTAAACCTGTAGAACTTGTTATCTGGCTTAAAAAAATAATTTTGGTATTACTTGTTATTTTTTTTAAAAAACATTCAATAAAATCATTTTCTGATTTTAGTGGTAATGAAATTGGGACTTGAATATATTTTGATCCTGTATTTTTTGATATATATTTCCAGGTTCTATCTAAAGTTTCATATTCATGATTTGTTGATAATATTTCATCACCAGAATTTAGATTTAAACTTTTAATAATTGTATTTAAAGCAGTTGAAGGATTTGGCGTGAAAACTACATCATCTTTATCGCAATTAATGTAACTAGCTAATGAACTTCTTGATTCTTTTAAAAAATCAAAGGTATCATATATGTGTTTTGATGGATTTAGCTCTAATTTTTTTTGCCAATTTACAAGTGAATTAAATATAGGCTTTGGTGTTGCTCCAAATGACCCATGGTTTAAATGTATAATTTTAGGGTCTAACATAAATTGTGATTTTATTTTTGGAAACATATATATATTCTTAAATTAAGAAAAATATATATAAAATATCACTATTATAATATATGATAACAGTTAAAAATTTTACAGAAACAGATTTAGAATTTAAAGAATTAGCAAGAATAGATAATCTTGTAAATCATGATTCTATAAATCATCCAGATGATGATAAAAATGATTGGAAAATTAGAGATAAAAGTTTAATTAGAGATAGATTGCTACTTTACAATAATGATATACTAATTGGTGTCCTTTATTATTCACAGGGTAGAGATGGCAATAGTAGAACAGTATTTTATACATTAAATTTAGATCCAGAGTATAATAATAATGGATACAGAGAATTATTATATAATAAAATGCTTGAAGATGTAAAAAGATTCAATTGCAACAAATTACTTACAACTATATATGAACATTCAAATTATAATCAACATAAAAAGCTATTAATAAAGAAAAACTTTAAACTAATACAAACTAATAGAGAATATTCTTGTGATATAAGAAAAATTGATTTAAAAAAATATTATCCATTAATTAAAAAATTAGAATCAGAAGATATAAAATTATATGATTCTAAATATGAAATGAAAAATTGGCCAAATCATTATGAAAAATTAGAAAGTTTATGTTGGGAATATGGACAAGATATTCCAATGCCAAAAGGTATTGATAGGGAAAGGGAACCTTTTGATGAGTTTCTAAAAGATCAGGCTAATTATGAAAAAAATTATTATGCAGCTGAAATTATTGCTGTGAAAAATAATAAATATATAGCATCAACAGATTTAGAATTCTATCCTAAAGCGGAGCCTCAAAAAGCATGGACCGGATCACTTGGAGTACTGAGGAAATACAGAAGAAAGGGGATTGCTACAGCACTTAAAATTAGAGCATTTCAAGAACTACTTAAAAAAGGAATTAATGAAGTTCGCACAGATAATGAGCTAAATAACCCTATGTATAAAATCAATGTAGCACTTGGATTTAAGCCTGTCCCATTTAGCTTAGAGTATTCAAAAGAAATTTGAATGTAAACAAAAAGGGAACTATTATATAGTTCCCTTTTTATTAATTTAGATGTAGAGTCATCTAAACCTTGATTTAAGTTATTTAGATTACAAATCTAGAAATTAAAAATAACTCCAAGGTTGTAATCATAGCTTAAATACGTCGTATCCAATTGATTACCTCCTTTCATGTTTGTTAAAAAAAATCTTACTATAATTTAATAAAAAATCTTAATAATAAATAATAATATATGAAGACATTGCAATTTCTGGGCAATATCCATCACCTGCGCAAGTAGGAGGACTTACACAAGAATTACCGCTCACTCTACATGCGTTATAATCTATAACATTATCATCACCTGCTATTATATGTCCAGTTATATCCATTATGAATGGTTTAACATCTCTGCCAGGGCACCATCCTGCTCTTCCGTATCCCCAGGTTCCATATTGATTTGGAATTACACCTGTGGTTTGAATTGTTCCAGGATCCATACAATGAGTGTTGGATGAAGCATTAGGAAATGATTGGTTAAACTCATATACTCCACCGTTAATGGAAAAAACATGCCTTGAATTACAAAACTCACAACAATTAAAACATCCAGCACTTCCCCATCCATGACCTGATATATATGAAACAAATTCAACTTTTGTTGCATTTGATGGCACTGAAAAAACTTGCGCAGGTCTATTTTCTTCATAATCTGGATTAAATTGAACAGTATTGTTCCATAAAGGATATATTGCTTGAGCGTATCCATTTTCATTTACACCGTTATATAACCTTAGTTTAATTGTTAATAAACTATTTGGCCATCCAGATTCCTGGAATTTTAATATTTTTTGTTCATTTTCATTTGATCTAAGTATAGATAAAAAAGGACTAATATCAGTTAATGAATGCGGTTGTCGATCAAAAGGAGTTATCCATTTTGCTATTTCATAGCAATTTGAGCCATCTAAATCACAAAAATATAATCTAGCAATACGATCATAATCATCACATCCAGCATCACTATAATTCATATTAGCATCTGGACACCCTCTTAATAATTCGACTTCCATTTTATTATATTGTGAAAGTTCTTGTTGATTTGGAACATCAAATACTTGAGATATACTTGCAGCCCAACCACCAGTATAATGTTCTCTTTCGAAAATTGTTATTTCATTATAGCTATTATTTGTTTCAGAAAATGTATTATTTTCATAATCAAAATAAAGAGCTTCATGAGCTAAGTAATGAATGTAAGTTCCTGAAAATGTTGCAGGATTACCCAGGTACCCGATTTCTCTTATTTGTTGAAAACTATCAATTGCTAAAGCAAATTTTCCTGTTAATACAGTTGATAACCAATTATTAAGGTTTGATGTTTTTTCATTTATAAAATGCAAATGATTATTCCAATGATTTTGATCTTCCAATGAAAATTCTTCTAATATTTCATCATAAATTTCTTTCATCTGAACCATATCACTTTCATATTGCGTTCTATTTGAAATGAAAAAATAATGAACATTATTAGGAGAAGTTGTTAATAATTGTTCCCTAGTACTAGACCCCCACAGAGCGCTTGAGCTACTAACATTTGCATCAAAATGGATAAAGATATAAGACTCATTACCTGTCCAGTTTTGTTCTAAATTCCACTCAGGATTTTGTGGATATAATATTTTGGAAACAACATTAACAATATCTAAAACATCAATAACATTATCATTGTTAAGATCTGCTTGATCTAGTTGCTCTTCATTCAAATTTGTATTGCCTAAAACTTGCCCTATAAGTAAAATGACATCTTGAATATTTATAGTTTCATCTAGATTCACATCTCCTTGAAGTGAAATATTTAAATCAGGGACACTAAATGATTCAGCTATGTCAAAATAATTCATACCATATGGACCTTCAGAAAATTCATCAGATAAAAGAGTACTTATATTTAAAGCTAAGATAATAAGAAGTAATTTTGATTTTTTAGTAAACATATTTTTTAACCTTTTAATTATTTAATAATATAATAAATCATTAAATATTATGCCATTTTTAATATAACATGTTTTAATTTTCACAACATCATGAATTCAAAAATTACCTTACTTCTTATTCTTGCTCTTTTATCTGTAAGTACTTCTCCTATAATTGGTAGAGCATTAGTCGGTGTTAATGCTGTCTCTATTTCATTTTGGAGAATGTTTATTGCCGCAATAGTACTTTGGTTGTTCAGTCTTATAAAACCGCAAGGTAAAATGAAAGTAAGTATAAATATAAATAGAACAATATGTGCTGGGATACTACTTGGAATTCATTTTGCATTATTTTTTGAAGCTATTAAAATTACAAAAATAGCTAATGCTACGTTTTTAGGAACTTTAGCACCATTTTTTACTCTTATTATAGAACTATATATTTTAAAAAGATATTATAGTAGTAAAATTTTACTTGGATTATTTTTAACATTGATTGGCTCAATAATTATCTTAGGTTATCAATTTAATATAGAGTCTCAATATACAATTGGAAATTTATATGCAGTTTTATGTTCTATTTGTATTGCTATTGCACTTATGATCGGTGAAAAAGTTAGACAAAAAGAAGATACAATTGTGTATACAAGATTATTATATTTATCAGCATCATTTACACTGTTTATGATTTCTATTTTGGTTAATGAAACATTGTTTAGCTTTAACAGAAATGAATTTCTTGGGCTTGTTTTTCTAGGGCTTGTTCCTACAATTTTAGGACACAATTCAATTTACTATTCTCTAAAATATGTACCCCCTACAATTGTTGCAGCTGTTCCATTAGGAGAACCAATTATTGCTACATTCTTTGCATTTTTTATTTTTTCGGAGTATATTTCATTAAATATATTTATTGGGGGATGTATAACCGGAATAGGTTTAGTCTTAATCTCAATTTATAAAAAACAGTAAATTTAGTTTAACTATGAATAGAATATTACCATTTATATTTATATCAATTTGCTTCTTTCAGGAAGAATGCCAAGATGAGCGTTATATTTCAGAAATATTTGATGTAGATATTATTTACGAAGTTCAATATGGTGAAAATATAAATCAAACTATTTTAGGATCAGAATATTTTGAAAGTTTATACATGGATATATATTTACCTGAAAATGATAGTTTTGATGAAAGACCCTTAATATTTTTTCTATTTGGAGGCTCTTTTGTAGGTGGTTCTAAATCCTCATCTGATATTGTTGCATTATGTACCAATTATGCAAAAATGGGTTATGTTTCTGTTGCTATAGATTATAGACTGTCACAGCATTTATTACTTTTTAATGCTAATGAAGAAAATGCATATAGAGCTGTTATGAAAGCCATCCACGATTTAAAGGCAGCAATTAGATATTTTAAAATGAATGATGAATTATTTGATGATTATAAAATAGATATAAATAGAGTTTATGCTGGTGGATATTCAGCTGGTGCAGTTACAGCTATTAATGCCGCTTATTTAAATGAATATGAAGAAGTTCCAGAATTTTTATATGGTGATTATGATAGTATTGGAGGTTTAGATGGTTTATCAGGGAATCCAGGATATGACTCAAATTTTCATGGAATAGTTAATTTATCAGGAGCAGTAGGTAATAGAAATTGGATTATAGAAAATGATATCCCAATTGTAAGTATGCATGGAGATTTAGATGATGTTGTTCCATATGATGATGATTTAATTACTTTGTTTGGGTTGAATATGGCAGTAGATGGAAGCTTTATAATTCATGAAACAATGATCGAACTTGGAAATTACAGTGCTTTACATACTTATCAAAACCAAGGACATTCACCTTATTCTAACATGAATTTTGAAACAGAGTTTTCAAGTTCTTTTTTATATGAGCTAGTATGTAATAATGATTTTCTAATAGGAGATTTAAATGGAGATTCTACGATCAATATAAGTGATGTTATTTTATTGATAAATATAATATTATCTGCTAATTATATAGAATCAGGAGATATTAATAATGATGGGAACGTAAATGTTCAAGATGTTATCATACTTGTTCAAACTATATTAAATACCTAGCGATCAAAAATCATTCTATCATTCTTAAAAGATTTGAATTCTAAAATATTTCCACTTGGATCCTTAATAAAAAAGGTAGATTGTTCACCTTTTTTCCCAATAAATCTTGTATTTGGTTTAATTAAAAAATCAATTTTTTCATTTATTAATTTACTTGATAATTCATTCCATTTTCTGTTTGTTAAAATTATTCCAAAATGTCTACAAGGAATATTTTTACCATCTACTATATTACTATTTTGAAAGTTTATTTTATTATCTACTAAATGAGCCGATATTTGGTGACCATAAAAATTAAAATCAACCCAACGATCATCTATTCTTCCAATTTCACACCCAAGGGTGTTGGTGTACCATTTGATTGTTTTTTTTATATTTGTAATGGGGAAAGCTAAATGAAAAGGCCTTAGTTTTTCAGTCATTAGATTTAATTTGCAATAACATTTATAAAACCATATTCAGAATTTCCATTATCAGATTCATAATAATATTGATAACCTGCTGAATTTTGGAAACCTATGAAATAATATTGTGATTGAGAGGTTAACCCAGTCCCAGCTGGTACAGTAACTTCAAATTCATCCCAGTTTTGATTGTAAGATAAAGGAATATCCCAAATACACCCTTCATTTATTTGTTCACATAATTCTAGAGATTGATATGAGGAACAATCATTATTGTTAAAAATTGAGTCCTGATTTTTAATACAAGTAGGTTGTGAACTATTAATTGTTTTAATAATAATTTCATGATTTGAATTATTTAGCCAATATATTGGTACATTAACATTTGTTTGGTGAAGGCTTGGATCAAAACCATTTTCATCAGAGTATATAATAAATATATTTGAATATACACAGCAATCATCACATTCAATAGTAGCTTCATCATTATAATTAATTGCAAGATTACTCATACAACCAGTACATGATGAATTATTTCCAAAACAAACATCACAACTATCTTTTGATAAGTTCCAGTCACATAAATCTAAATCACAATCACAAGACTCATTGCATTGAGTACACTGGCCACATTCATCTTCAAATAAATCATAATCAGCACAATCAATAGGATCAGTTAAATTATCCTGACATGAAAAAAATAAACACAAAAATACAAATAGTATATATTTATTTAAATTTAATAGATGTTTCATAATTATTAATAATTTCTTCTGTCCAATTATAATTAGTTCCCTTTAAATATTCATCAAAAAAACCAACGATTGAATAGCTTATTCTTTTTGCAAATTCTTTATCAACATTTTTACCTGATGTTATCATTCTTCCAATATTGCTAAAATGAGGCAAGTCTGCAAAATCATTATGTTCTGTACCTTTAATTTTTAATAGATAAATATCTGAACTACAATTTGAGTAAAATTTATCTAGTTTATCATAATTAAGAGTATCTTTACCCCAACTCTCTTGACCTATGTAACAAAATGGAATTTTAATTCCAGTATTTATTATTTCATCTACAATAGGAACAAACCATCCATCTAGATTTAAGCAAGCAGAAATTCGTGTATCATTCCAGGATGAAACAACTGATGTCGCACCACCAAATGAATGTCCAAATACACCTATATTATTAAAATCTATAGAATGATAGACCTCATAATCTTTCATTGTCTGTAATTTATCAATAACAAAACTTATGTCAGAAGATCTCGTATTGATTTGAGGAAGTCTTACACTCCAAAATTCCTTTTCTGAAACACCAGGTGGTAATTCAGAATCAAAATCTATAGATGTTCCATCATTAAAAATTGTAACATTTGCATCATATGTATGATCAGGAGCAATTACTATATATCCATTACTGACAAGTGCCTCAATAGCAATAGAATTTTGAGTTTTATAACCTCCTAGCCCATGCGAAAATATTATTAATGGAAATTTTTTATTTATAGGTTTTGCCTTATAATATGAATTTCCTTCTACATCACTAGCAGGCTTAACAAAACCTTTAGGTTTATCAATTGCTTCTGAAATTGAGTTTATTCTAATATTAGGATAATCCATATAAGGATAGAGAGAATCTGACTTTTCTGATGCTGGATACCATATTTGAACGGGTATTTTCCTAGTATCAATTTTATCTTTTGTAAACCATTCATCTCTAAATTTATCTTCCCAATCAAATAAATTAGTACCAATTATGTAGTTCCCCTTAGGAGTAGGTAAGTCGTTAAAATTTAATATTAAAGCGCAAGAGTTAATAAGCAGCATAGTAGGGATTAATAGTAGTAGTTTTTTCATAATTTTATTTTTCCTGTTAGTATATCCTTAAACATTATCCAATCTCCTATAAAGCTATATAAGGGATATTTAAAAGTAGCCGGCTTATTATTTTCAATAAAAAAATGACTATACCATGCAAAACCATAACCTGCGATAGGGGTAAAGTATAAATATTTATAATTTGTGCTATATATTGAAAATATAATTAGTGAGATAACGGTTAACGAGCCTATCATATGGTAAATTTTAGTTAAATTTTTTTTATGTTCAGATAAATAAAATGGATAGAATTCGCTAAAGGAGTTAAATTTACTAGTTTTCATATTTAAATTTATAAAGAATTAAATAAATAAAAATTAATTAATTTTAAGGAATAAAATGGATTATTATAAAAATAAGACGGTTTTAATAACTGGGGCATCTTCTGGTATTGGGGAAAGTTTTGCTATTACTCTTGATAAATTAGGTGCAAAATTAATTTTGACGGCTAGAAGCAAGGATAAATTAGAAAAAATGGCTTCAGAAATGAATGATGCAATATCAATCCCAGGCGATTTATCGGATAAGAAATTTCCTCAACAATTATATGATTCAATAAAAGAAAAAAATATTGATGTTGATATTTTAATTAATAATGCAGGCTTCGGGTTTTCAGGTTTATTTTTAGATTCACCCATGAAGAATTATAATGAAATGATGAATTTGAATGTATATTCACTAGTTGCATTAACTCACTTATTTCTAAATGATATGGTAACAAAAAAAAATGGAGGGATCATTAATATTTCATCATTAGCTTCATTTCAGCCTATGCCTTTTTTTAGCATTTATGCTGCAAGTAAAGCTTTTGTAACTTCTTTTACAGTAAGTGTTTATGAAGAATATAGAAAATTAGGAATTAAAGTTCTTGGGGTGTGTCCAGGGTATACAAAAACAAATTTTAATAAAAGAGCACAGATGGATTCAATACCAGTTGCAGGGTATCTAATGAGTTCTCAAGAAGTTGTTGATCAGTCACTTAAAGCATACCAAAGTGGAAAATTTTTAATTGTAAACGGTAAAATAAATAAATTTTTAAGATTTATTACATCTATAATACCAACAAAATTATCTTTAGCATTTTCAAGTAGTGTAATTAAAAGAGGTATCACAAATAAAAAATGGTAGCAAATGGTAGTCAATTAGATAAGAAAGATTATCTTAGTTTATCTTTATTATTTATACTCTCTTTTTTTCTGTTTGCAGATCAAAATTTAATGGGTCCTAATTTATCACAAATTGCTGATGAATTTGGATTCAATGATATAGAAAGAGATATTAAGCTTGGAGGTGAAATATCTTTAGTCTTTTGGCTTATAGGAGGATTTTTTACTTTATTTTTTGGATATTTTACTGATATAGCTTCAAGAAAAAAACTTTTAATAATTTCAATGTTGTTTGGAGAAATTCCATGTTTTCTAACTGGTTTTGTTGAAAATTACCAACAATTTTTTTGGTTAAGAGCATTAACAGGAATTGGTATTGGAGCTATCATACCAATAACATATTCATTATTAGCTGATTATTTTCCATCAAATATGAGGTCAGCTGCAACTGGTTATTTAGGCTTGGTTGTTGGTCTTGGCATTGGAGGTGGACAGTTATTAGCTGGGTTAACTGGTCCAGAATATGGTTGGAAGATATCATTTATCATTGTTTCTGTACCAAATTTTATTTTCTTACTATTATATGCAATATTTGCCACTGAACCTAGAAGAGGAAAGTCAGATAAAAGTTCAGCTGGTATAACGCGTATTAACTATTCTATTATTAAAGATTTAGTTTCTAAAAAAACAAACATATTAGTTTTTTTACAAGGAATAGCTGGTACAGTCCCTTGGTCAGTATTTTTTGTTTATTTAACAGATTACTTAGCTCAAGATATTGGATATAGTGTGCAGATGGCATCATTAGTAGTTTTTATTATAGGATTGTCTGCTATGATTGGAGGTTTTGCTGGAGGATTAATTGGAAATAAATTATATAATATCAACCCTAAATATCAACCTCTTCTATCTGCGATCTGTACTTTCATTGGAATGGTACCTACTGCTTTTTTAATAAATTTAAATCCTGTAGGTCAGAACGCAAGTGTAACTTATCCTCTCGTTCTAGGTGTTTTTTCAGGATTTTTTATCACTATTACTGCACCAAATATGAAAGCAGTTTTAATGAATGTTAATCATCCAAATACAAGAGGTATGGCTTTTTCAATATATAATTTAGCCGATGGATTAGGTAGAGGTTTTGGACCATTTATTATTAGTTTTTTTATACTTCAATTTGGAAGACAATGGGGTTTTAATATAGCAAATGGGATTTGGTTTTTTTGTGGTATCAGTATTTTATTGATGATGAAAACTTATTCAAAGGATCAGATATGATATATTTTATTTATGGAGTCATTTTTTATTTTTCTATTATCGTTTTTTTAAAAATAAATTATCCAGAATTAAGATGGAACTGGAATTTAGAGAATGATAAAAAATTAAGTTTTCCTAAAAATTTTTTTTGGGGGACTGCAACGGCCTCACATCAAGTAGAAGGCAATTGTACAAATAATAATTGGTATAAATGGGAAAATAATTTTGACGATGAAGGAAATCCAAGGATTAAAGATAATCAGAAATCTGGATTAGCATGTGATCATTGGAATAAATATGAGGAAGATATTTTAATGTTAAAAGAATTAGGAGTATCTCATTATAGATTATCTCTTGAATGGAGTAAAATTGAACCTAAAAAAAATAAGTTTGATGAGACTATCTTAAAACATTATTCTAAAGTTATAGATGCTTTATTAAAAAATAATATAACTCCCTATATAACTCTTCATCATTTTACAAATCCTATTTGGTTTGATGAACTAGGTTCTTTCGAAAAAGAAAAAAATATTGATTATTTTATTGATTTTTGTGAATTTGTTTTTAATAGGTTTAGTGATAAGGTAAGTAATTGGTGTACCATAAATGAACCTGAAGTTTATTCTGTTATGGGGTACTTTGCAGGAGTATTTCCTCCCGGTAAAAAAGATGCTCAAGTAACAGCTGAAGTACAGAAAAATTTGTTAATTTCACATACTAGAGTATATGATAAGCTTAAAAGTTTACCTAATGGTAAGGACTCTAAAATAGGAATTGTAAAAAATGTAATGCAATTTGATCCATCAAGAAGATGGCATTTATTAGATTGGTTAGCTTGCAGAATAACAGATATAGTTTATAATGAAATGTCTTTATCCTATTTAAAATATGGTAAAATAAAAATTAATATTCCTTTCTTTATCAATCTTAATTATTCAAATAAAGATGCAATTGGTAAAACAGATTTCTTTGGACTTAATTATTATTCTCATGTCCATTTGAAATTTCAGTTTGATAAACATGAATTCTTTATAAATACTTATCCAAAAAATGATATAATGACCGATATGCCTTATACTATTTATCCTGAAGGTTTATATAGGGCTATTCATAGAGTTAAATCTATTGGAAAGCCAATTATAATTACTGAAAATGGTATTGCAGATAGTAAAGATGATAAAAGAGGATTATTTATTAAACGCTATATTTATGCTATGAATAAGGCTGTTGAAGAAGGTGTTGATGTAAGGGGCTATTTTTATTGGTCTCTTATGGATAATTTTGAATGGGCGGAGGGATATGATATGAAATTTGGGTTATATGAAGTTGATTTTAAAACTCAGGAAAGAAAACTAAGACAAGGTTCCAAAGAATTTATAAATATTATTAATGAATCATAATAAAGTATTAGCATTAATTCTTGCAGCAGGTAGAGGAACAAGAATGAAATCTGAAATTCCTAAACCACTTAATCTAGTTTACAATAGACCTATAATATCTTGGATTATTAATTCTTTTAAAAAAGAAAACATCGATATTGGACTTATAATTAATCCAAAAGATAAGGATTATTTTGAGGACTATAAAAATCAAGTTAATTTTATATACCAAAACCATCCAAGAGGCACTGGACATGCTGTAATCCAAGCTAAAAAAACCATTATTAAATATAATAGAACTTTTGTATTTGTTGGCGACAGTCCTTTTGTAAGTAATGATATTATCTCTAAAATGTATAATTCACACTTACAGAATAAGTCGTATTGTACTATTTTAAGTTCAAATTTTATTGAAAAAAAATTTCCATATGCTAGAATTATTAGAAAAAATGAATCTATCATTAAAGTTATAGAGCAAAAAGATGCAACTAATTTAGAATTGCAAATAGATGAATTGTTTTGTTCCCATTATTTATTTGAATCTAGAGTTTTATTAGATTATCTTAATTATCTAAAGCCTCATGAAAATAATAAAGAAATTTATTTAACTGATATTTTAAATCATATTATATCTAATAAAAAAAATATTAATTCTATTATTATTAAAGATTGGAAGTGTCTTGTTGGATTAAATACAAAGAAGGATATAGCTTGGATAGAATCACAAAAGATAAACTAGTATCTGATTACAAAAAAATATTTTTTAATGAATTTAAAACTTATCCTGATATTATTAGCATTGCGCCAGGAAGAGTGAATATTATCGGAGAACATACTGATTATAATTTTGGTTTAGCAATCCCATCAGCTATAAATAAATGGATTATTACAATGATATCAGATAGATCAGATAATCGAGTTAATATTCATTCAGTTAATTATGATAAAAGGATATCATTTTTATTAAACGATATAACAAAATCTGATGAGCTTTGGGAGAAGTATATAAAATCAACTATTTATGTTGTAAATAAAAAATATAAATTAAATGGTGGGTTTGATATGTTGATAGGAGGAAATATTCCAATTGGTTTTGGAATGTCAAGTTCTGCTGCATTAGAAGTCTCCATTGTATCGGCAATATTAGATAAATATTGTGATAAATACGATAAGTATGAAATTTTAAAAATTTGCAATATAGTCGAAAAAGAAATAATAGGTATTAAAAGTGGAATATTAGATCAATATGCTTCAATTTTTTCTAAAGATAAAAGTTTTTTACTGATTGATTTCAATACTAATACGCATGAATATTTTGATTCAAATATTAAAAACTGTTCTTGGGTTTTGGTGAACAGTATGATTTCAAGAGATCTAGTTAGTTCTGAGTATAATATTAGAGTTTTGGAATGTAATGAGGGATTAGATTTAATTAATAAATTAAAAAATGAAAATATATCTTTTAATAAATTATCATTAGATGATTTAGAATTATTAAAAAAAAATAAAAAGCTTTATAATAGATTACTTCATTTTTATTATGAGAATAAAAGAGTTAGAAGTATGAAAAAAGAAATTTCAGCTGGAAATAAAAATAATATAGGAAAGTTACTTCTAGAATCTCATTTTAGTTTATCAAAAAAATATGAAGTTAGTTGCATTGAAATAGATACAATTATTTCTATGTCAAAAAAACATCCTGGTTTTTATGGTGGTCGAATTATGGGTGGAGGATTTGGAGGGTGTACAATTAATTTAATTGAAAATAATTTAAAAAAAGATTTTATCTCATATATAAAAAGTGAGTTTTATAAAAAATTTGAATCTAATATTAAAGTAGAAGAGGTCTTTTTTTCTGAGGGTTTGAAAGTTTCAGCAAATTTATAATGATTAAATATACCAATTTCACTAAGTTATGAATAATGATAAATATTAAAAAAATAATAGTATTAATTTTTTGTGGATTAATTTTTACAGAATCTAAACAGATTTATGCAACAATACAAATGATGGATCAGGTAATGATTTTGGACGCAGAAAATTTAGAAATCAGTCAAAGTATAAATACTGATTTTATAGAAGATTCACAATGTCCAAATTTAAATAATGAAAATGATTGTGTACTCTCTAGTAGTTGTGAATGGATGATGGGTGAATGCATGGAGAGTATGTTAGGCGGTCTTGATGTCCCTCATTTTGTTACTCTAGATGAATTAAATGGATATTGGTTTATTACTGCAATAGCATCTGGTTTTATTGCTCAATATTCTTTACTTGATAATACATTTATAGACTCTTACTTTGTTGGTGATGCACCAGCATTAATTGCAATTGATCCTATAAATCAAGTTATATATTGTTCAACTGTTGGAATGATGTTTATGGATAGTATGAACGGTATGATGCCTAGCTTAGAGTCAAATACTATCCAGGTATTAAATTATTCACCAATAGGATTATCTCAATCAATAAATCAAGAATATATTATTGATTCTACAGCACCTCATGGTATAGCTATTAATGAAGATGGAACAGAAATATATACGGCAAGTAATACAGCTGATTGGATTTATAAAATAAATACTCAAAATGGTGAGATATTAGGGGTTCCTATGGATCAGAATGTAAATAACACGCCTGATTTAATAATGCAAAGATTAAAACCAATACAATGTTTATCTACAGGAAATAGATTATTTATCAGTTGTTCTGCTGGCAATTGGATTAATCCTTCTACGCAGGAAACAACAGTAATTGAAGGGAAACTCCAAATGTGGAATTCAGATTCAATGGAGCTTATTGATACAATAGATCTAGGTGAGTATTCATCACCATGGCATATTGTAAAATCTCCTTTAGATCAGATCATTTATGTTGTATTAGGAGGAAGCGACACCTACGAAACAGAAGGCCTAGCATCGGTATCATATGAAAATGATAATCTCTCTATTAATTGGATAACAAATAATTCTTCTTTTGATACTTTACATGGAGTAGATGTTTCCGTAGATGGTCAAAAAATTTATGTATCTGGGAGAGGCGATGGAAATATTCATATTTTTGATTATAATGGAAATTATATTGAAAATATATTTTTAGGACAAATGACAATGCTTGGTGGAATAGCTGTAGAAAAAAAAGATTTACCTATCATTGGAGATATTAATAATGATTTAAATATAAATATTTCAGATATTATAAATTTAGTAGATATGGTTTTATATCCAACGATGTCTCATCCATACCAAGTTTATGCCTCAGATTTTAATCAAAATGAGTTAATTAATATTTTTGATATAATATTGTTAGTTGAAAATATTTTATCAAATTAATGAGTATTTCACGTAGAGATTTTATAAAAAATATTTCAATTGTCACAATTGGATTAACTTCATTCTCAAGATTACTGTCATCAACATCAATTTTATTGAGTCCTAGCTCATTAAGCTTAATAAAAGATCCAAAAGGTGTCCTTAATTTACCTGAAAAATTTTCATATTCAATCCTATCAAAGTTAAATGATAAAATGGATGATGGATTAAATGTTCCAGATAAAGCTGATGGAATGGGTTGTTTTAAAATAGATGATAATCATGTTGTATTGGTTAGAAATCATGAAATTGGTCATATCCCATTATTAGGTAATGCTTTTAGATTAAAAAACCCCTATGGTAAAAAAATGAAAAGGTATATTAAAAAGAAAAGTAATTATTTTTACGATTCTTCCTTAAATAAAACCGAATGTTTTGGTGGGACCACATCCTTAACTTATAACATTAAAACTAAAAAAGTGATTAATCAACATTTAAGTTTAGCAGGAACTTTAGTTAATTGTTCAGGAGGAAAAACACCTTGGGGAACATGGATATCTTGTGAAGAAACTGTTAAGTCAAAAGAAGGAAAGATATTAAAAAATCATGGTTACAACTTTGAAGTATTCCCAAGTTCCAAAAATAAATTAACAAAAGCTATCCCTTTAAAAGAAATGGGAAGATTTAGACATGAGGCTGTAGCTTTTGATATAAAAAAAGGTCATGTTTATCAAACAGAAGATAGAGAAGATGGTTTATTTTATCGATTTATTCCTAAGGTTAAGAATAATTTAAAAAAAGGTGGAAAACTCCAAGCTTTGTCTTTATCAGATTTTAGAAAACCTGATTGTAGGAATTGGAAAAATGAAACATTTAAAGTTGGCAAGTCATATCAATGCGAATGGATTGATTTAAATGAGGTAGAATCACCTCAAGATGATTTAAGAAAAAGAGGCAGAAGTAAAGGGTGTGCTATTTTTGCTAGAGGTGAAGGAATGTGGTATGCTGATGACTATGTTTATTTTGTTGCTACTACAGGAGGTAAAAATAAATACGGACAAATTTGGAGGTATTTAAATAATAAAATCGAATTGTTTTATGAATCAAAAAATAAAAAAACAATGTATAAGCCTGATAATATCACTATAGCACCTTGGGGCGATGTAATTGTATGTGAAGATGGGAAGGGTCATGACAGATTAATTGGTATTAAACCAAATGGAAAAACGTATGTTCTAGCTGAAAATATTTTAAATACATCTGAGCTTGCAGGTATAGTTTTTTCACCAGATGAAAAAATATTATTTCTTAATATTTATAAACCAACAATGACTCTTGCTATTGAGGGTCCTTGGAATCAACTGTAAAATCATGTTAAATTAGAATAATTATGGATAATGAGAAAATAGAAGTAAAAATACAATCAAGTTGGCAGTATTATTTAGATGTAATAAAAAAAAAGTTAATTAAACCAATATTAGGAATTTTAATTCTTTTGGGAATTTTATATATAGGTTTTTATGTTTTATTATTTTTATTGCTTTTTTTTGGCGTAAGCTATTTTATTAATAATCTTAAAAGAAAAATATAATAATTACGATGCATAACTTTCATTGGTCAGTGAGGGGTCGTTTAGAACTTCAAGAAAATTCATCAAAAATATGGGAAGTGATTTCAACAAAATCAAATTTAGAATTATTCCATCCTTTTTGTGATAAAAACCCCGTGTCAAAATGGCCAGGTCAAAATTCATTAGATACAATATATTATTATAGTGGACTAGTTCTCCGAAGAAAACTAGTTCATTGGTTTGATAATAGAGGTTATGATTTATTTATTGGTAAAAAAAATAGTCCACAATCTTTTGTTTCATGGAGAATTGAAGATTTTGGTGATAGTTCATCTTTAACAGTATCAATTTATCCTTATATGTATAATTCAGGAAGTAAGCTTGTTAATTTTATACCGTTTTATTTTTTTATTAGACCAATGATACAAAAATATATTAATAGCGTTATGGCTGGTTTAGAGTATTATATTGAAACAGGTAAAGTGGTGTCAAAAAACCAATTTGGAACACATAGTTTCTTTTCTAATTAATTTTTTTTTGCTTCTTTAATCCTCATAGGCATAGAATCAACTTTAGATAATATTTTGTCAATAATAACATCTGAGGGGTAAGTTTTTTTTATTGATCCATCTTTCCCAATTAGAATATAACTATGCTCTTTATTAATATTTTTTATTTTTTTTGTAATTGATTTATGAAATTTATCATTCATTAAAGTATTATTAATAAACGAATTATTATCTTTCATTAATATGATTATGATATCACGTTCTTCAAATTTCCCAGAAAATTTATTAAGTTTTTTTGTTGCTTCTTTTTTATCATCAAATATAATAAGAATACGATTTTTCCATTTGAAATATTTTATATTTTCAATTTTATTTTTGGGAGTATTTTTTTTTATGTTACTAATAATTGGTATGCAGCCTGTAATAAATAATATAATTATTAAAAAAATTTTCATCTAATTCAAGTTTTTTGAAAATATATTTAAAACTATAACACCCAAGCCAATTAAGCTAATCCCAATTATTGATCCAAAATCTAAAGTTTGGTTAAATCTAAAGTATCCAATGATTGATAAAAGACATATCCCAATTCCTGACCAAATAGCATATGTTATACCTATAGGTATTTCTTTTAATGTTAAAGATAAAAAATAGAAAGTAAAACTATATCCAATAAATGTGATTATTGATGGTATTAATCGTGTAAATCCTTGACTTTCTTTAAGTGATGATGTGGCGATAACTTCTGCAACAATCGCAATTGATAAGTAAATCCATTTCATTTTTAACCTTTAAATAAGTTTAGAATTTATATAATGAAAATTATAATCTATTATAAAATATAAAAACAAAAAACCCCAACATTTCTGAGGGGTTTTATGTGGCTCGAGGCGGAATCGAACCACCGACACAAGGATTTTCAGTCCTCTGCTCTACCAACTGAGCTATCGAGCCACTAACAAAAAAATCTATATAAAGTAATTATATAGGTACTTAAATTATAATGATGAAAGTGGTTATTGCAACACATAATAAAGATAAACTTAAAGAATTAAAAAA
>CBFHVR010000055.1:0-1837 GCA_965659495.1 uncultured bacterium | reverse complement strand
AGGTTTCTATGAGATGTTCTATTTTGAAGTATTTGTAATAATTTATTCATTTTTTATCCTATATTTCATATATCATTATAAGACACAATAATTAAAGGTGATTATATGTTGCTTCAACTAATAGGAATTTTTGTAACCGTTCTAGTGGTTTATTTAATAGCCTCCTCCTTAATATCTAAAAACAATTCTGAGATTGTTTATGAGGAAGATATGGATGAGGAGGAGTTAAAATCTCTAGATGATGAGATCAACAATTAGGCTTTTATAAAATTAAAATATTCATTAAGATATTAATTACTAGTTAAATTTTCTAAATATTATGATTAATATATTAATTATTGTTATTTTCTTTTCTTTGTTAAACCTATTTTTACCAATGATTTTTTCATTGCATAAAGTACCTTTTAAGGACTTCACATATATTGGAGGTGATGTATCAGGTAAAACAGAGCTTTCAAAAAGATTGGCTTTATCTGCTGACAATCTTAAAGAAACGCTGCCTTTATTTCTGGCATTATCAATTCTATCTATACAGATGGGTGTTGATAATTCATTGCCAATGCATGTATGGCTTTTTTCTAGAATAATTTATCTTCTAGGATCAGTATTTAATATATACACAATACCTTTGCTCAGACCGCTTGTATGGCTTCCATCCATTGCTGCAATTGCCTGGATGGCTTGCAATTTGATCTAGACTAAACATAGAGGTCTTGTTCTGGGTGGGCCAGGCTATTTTAGCGGAGTTGGATTGTTACTCCAACCGGGTTTAAATTGATCATGAATACCGCCTATATAGTTAGGTATGTAATAGGTAATTTTGTTATCCTAGTTAAGGCTTAAAGGAATTTTTAAATTTCTTCTAGGTCTTTCTTTACCCACATGAACACAAGTTAAGCTAGATGAGTCTTTGTTAACATCTGTAATGATTTGTTTTTCAAAGTCACAAAAACCTCTCATCAAATCATTGAAATAAACTTTTGTAGTGAGTGAATCTAAAAAGCTATTAACAGAGAGGATATCCGCTTTTTTACACATCCTAATTCTATCCAATGCATACTGATATGGGTCTTGGTTGTCGTTTATTCTGGAGGTGATTACAACAGCACATTTATGGGATATATTTTCTTTAATTTTTACGTCTGAACTATCTTGAGCATAAGAAATAAATGGAAGGATAAGTACAGTTTTTAGAATTAGATGTTTCATATTACTTTATTTTAATGCAAATATTGGTATGTTTTTTCTTGTAATGTTTAAATTCAATATCGTCATTCTCATTGATTTTATAGTTGTTATCCATTACCTCTAAAATTTTATATATATATTTCATTCCATTTCTTCTATCCCATTCAAAAAGTTTGTCTAGGTCTTTTAACAAAAATAGGGCATTTTTATTTAATTCATTAGCAAGTAAATTTTTAATCTCAATATCAATAGGATTATTTGACAAGCTGATAGGCCTATTTTTAAATTTGTCAGTTAAGTAAAAAGAATCTTTTGCAGATAAAGCACAATTGTGAAAAGTATATAATTCTGCAGATACATAAGATTGGAAAAATAGTACTATAAAGCATATATATAACTTCATTTAATCGCCATCTGAAATTAACAAAAGGATTATTATTGATGTTAATAGAATTATTAACAATCTATATTTTAAATCTAAATCCTCAGATGCTACCCAAATGCCAGCTATAAATGCAATAAACATTACTACCAAAATTATATCCATATTTACAATAATAACTTAAAGTTATTAATATTATTAAGAACCTTATGTATTATTTAGAATTAGTAAACTATTTTTTTGCACTATTACTTATAAGCACCACAA
>CBFHVR010000054.1:0-40632 GCA_965659495.1 uncultured bacterium | reverse complement strand
AGATGATAGAAATAGATTTATGGATGAAACAATTGGTATGATGAAAAAAGAAAGAGAAAAACATTTTGAATATTTTTACAAGCAATAATTTTAGGCTATTTTTTTCGCTTGGTTTTTGATGCGGAAGACAAAATAATTATTAAATTAATCAATAATACTGTGCCCACCTCGTCTTTCATCAGAAACTGAAGATTTTTTACTAACTGCATTTACTCCTCCAAAAAACAAACTTTTACTTTTAAAAGACTTTAGATTAATATTTTTGTCAATGCTGAATTTTGTATTAGGTTCATGAAATAATGTATTTCCTTCTAAATGTAATCTAGGTTTAGATATTGCATCATGGAGATTCATTCTATGAACGAGTAAATTTAGAATTACTTGAATATTTGCTGATCTTATTCTATTGCTTCCCCCACTCCCAAAAATGAATTTAGGTCTATTATTTTTTGTTATTATTATGGGTGATAGCATCGTTGGAAGTCTTCTTTTTGTTGTCCAATTATGAAAACCAAAAGGATTTAAATCTTCTTCACCCAGCATATTATTCATCATGATACCATATTCAGGTATAGTATGACCACAGCCCTCACCATTTGTTGTCGTTATGCTTGCAGCATTACCCTGTTTATCAAGAACACTAACATGAGTAGTTGATCCAAAACCATCTATTGGTTTTGAAAATTTTGAATTATTTTCTTTAAATTCATTTAAATATTCTTGAAAATTTTCATCGTCAAATATATTATTAATTTCATTTTCTAACTTTGGATTAATACAGGCAGTTTCCCTTGCCTTTGATGTTATATTCATGGCGTAAATCAAGTTATCATTATTAATTTTTATTTTTGATTCCTTTAATAATTTTAATAAAAAAATAATAAGAGGTCCGCCATGTGAAGGTGTTGAATTTGTATATACTACATGATTTTTAAAATCAATTGATTTAGCTTTTCTTTTATATGTTTTATAATTTAAAAAATCATTTTTTGTTAAATTACTTTTATTGTCTAACGATTTTAAAATAGGATTTAAACCATTTCCATTATAAAAATAATTATGTCCTTTTTTAGCTAATAATGACAGGAAATTTCCAAATGCCGTGTTCTTAAAAATATCACCTTCTTTAATAAGTTTATTATTCTTTAGATATAAATTGTTTGTAGAAGTATCATATTCAAGAATTGGTTTAATAAGACTTATAATATAGCCTTGATAGCTTGTTATTTTTACACCATTATTTGCTATGTAAATAGCATTTTGCAGCACATCCTTAATATCAAGCTTCCCATACTTTCTTTGTATCTCCATTAAACCCATAAGATTTCCTGGTGTTGCAATAGACCCTTTTCCAATATTAAATTTTTGTGAAGTTTCTCCAAAATCAACATTTATATTAACAAATTCACTTTTATTATTATTTTTGTAAGGTGAGTTAACAAAAAAATCATAAACAAAAGGTGTTTTATTATCTTTAATTCCTAATAAAGTACCACCACCAAAAGCTCCAGTGAGTGAAAATTCTGAAGTCATTGAAACAAAAACAGCACTAACGGCAGCATCAAATGCATTACCTCCAAATCTCAATATTTCTTTTGCAGCAAGACTAGCTTCTTCAGAACCTGTTGATATATTCCCATATTTCATTAAATTATTTTTTTTAATAATATTATCATATATAGTAAGTATTTAAATTTAAGCTAATATTTTTTTAATATATATAATATAATGGAATTACCAAAATCATATAACCCTTCTGAAGTAGAAGTAAAGCGGTATAAAGCTTGGGAAAAAGATAAAGTTTTTTCTCCAGATGAATCTGATAATACTTTTACAATAATGATTCCTCCGCCAAATGTGACAGGAATTTTACATTTAGGCCATGTATTAAATAATACAATACAAGATATACTTATAAGAAAAGAAAGTATGATGGGTAAAAATACATTATGGTTACCAGGAACTGATCATGCATCGATAGCTACAGAAACAAAAGTTACTGAAAAATTATTATCAGAAAATATTAATAAGAAGGAAATAGGTAGAGAAAAATTTATTAATCATTCATGGGAATGGACTGAAAAATATGGTGGAATAATAATAGAGCAATTAAAAAGATTAGGCTGTTCATGCGATTGGGATAGACAAAACTTTACAATGAATAAAGAATACTATGATGCTGTAATACATGCCTTTGTAAAGCTTTATAATGATGGTTTTATATATCGTGGTGAAAGAATGATCAACTGGGATCCAGTTGGATTAACAGCGCTATCAGATGAGGAAGTATTTTACAAAGAGAAAAATGGAAAATTATGGTACATTAAATATCAAATTAAAAATTCTAATGAATATTTAGTTGTTGCCACAACTAGACCAGAAACAATGTTAGGTGATACAGGTGTTGCTGTAAATCCCAATGATAAGAGATTTAGTAGTTTTATAGGCAAAAAAGTTATTTTACCAATAGTAGGTAAAGAAATACCAATTTTTTCAGATACATATGTAGATAAAGATTTTGGAACTGGATGTGTTAAAATTACTCCAGCACATGACCCTAATGATTTTGCAATTGGGCAAAGAAATAATTTAGAGATTATAAATATTATGAATGATAATGCCTCTTTAAATAACAATGTTCCAGAAATATTCAGGGGATTAGATAGATTTGAAGCTAGAAAAAAAGTAGTTCAAGAACTTGAAAAACTACAGTTATTAGAAAAAATTGAAGATTATACACATAAAGTTGGATTTTCTGAAAGAACAAATGTTGTTATTGAACCACGTATTTCTAAACAATGGTTTATGAAGATGCAAGATTTAGCTGAACCTGCATTAAAAGTTGTTAAGGATAAAAAAATAAAGTTTCATCCCCCTAGATGGGAGAAAATATATAATCATTGGTTAAATAATATTAATGATTGGTGTATTTCTAGACAATTGTGGTGGGGACATCAAATTCCTGTATGGTATAAAGATGAAGAAATTTACTGTGGTAAGAATCCACCAACAGAGGAAGGGTGGGTTCAAGATGAAGATGTTTTAGATACATGGTTTAGTTCGTGGATTTGGCCTCTTGCAACATTAGGTTGGCCAAATAAAACAAAAGATTTAGATAGGTTTTATCCTACTCAAGACTTGGTAACTGGTCCTGATATTATATTTTTTTGGGTAGCACGAATGATTATGGCAGGGCTCTATTTTAAAGATGAAATACCATTTTCAAATGTTTATTTTACTAGTATAATTAGAGATGAACATGGTAAAAAAATGAGTAAGTCTTTGGGTAATTCTCCTGATCCAATAGAACTATTTGAACAATATGGTGTTGATGCGGTTAGAGTTAGTATCTTGATGATTGCACCTCAAGGAACCGATGTTCTTTTTTCAATTGACAGATTAGAACAAGGTAGAAATTTCATGAATAAGCTTTGGAATTCATCAAGATTTTTAATGATGAATATTGATGATTCTAATTCAATAAGACCTTTTAACCAAATTAATTTAGATGAACTAGAATCTATTGATTTTTGGATATTATCAAAATTAAATAAAACAATTAGCTTAGTTGATAATCAATTATCAACCTACAAATTAAATGAAGCAATTAAAACTATATATAATTTTGTATGGAGAGATTTTTGCGATTGGTACATTGAGTTTTCTAAAAATAGAATGTATGGTAATAATGCTAAAGGAAAAGAAATTAATATTTCAGTTGCTGTCCATGTTCTGAAAACTATTTTAAAATTATTACATCCTTATGCTCCCTTTATAACTGAAGAAATCTGGTCATTTTTTGAAAATAAAGATGAAAATATATTAGTTAAAAACCAGTGGCCATCTGTAAATGAAGAATTGATTAATATTAATATAGAAGAAGAATTAAACTTTATAATGAATGTTATTTCTGCAATTAGAAACATTAGATCTGAATTAAATGTTTCTCCTAAAAAAGAAGCAGAATTAATATGTCGTGGCTCAAAAGATAAAATTGAAATCATTGTGAGAAACAAAAAATATTTTCAATCTTTAACAAAAATAAAATCAATTTCAGCAGGCGAAGATATAGAAAAACCAAATTTATGTTCTACAGCGGTAATAAATGATGTAGAAATATTTTTACCGCTAGCTGATTTAATAGATATTAATAAAGAGGTTAATCGTTTAAAATTAAATATAAAAGATATTGAAGGTAGAATGAATTCTGTTAAGAAAAAATTAGATAATGAAAATTTTCTTAAAAGAGCTCCTGAAAATATAGTTAATCACGAAAAAGAAAAATATATTAGCTACAAAAAAGATTATGATAAGTTAGTTGAAAATTTAAAAAGCTTAATATCATAAAATATTTAATTTGAATAATTCCAATTACACATTTGATAAAAATACAGATATAAAATTTTTAAAAAGTGTCGGTCCTAAGCGTGCTCAAGCATTATATCAAAATGAGATTAATACTGTTTCTGATATTTTAAAACACTATCCTAGAAAATATTTAGATAGAACAAATATTAAAAAAATATCTGATCTGATTGTTAATGAAAAAGCTGTTGTAGTAGCAAAAGTTATTTCAATGAGTGTAAAAAGAACAAAAAAAGGTAGTTTTTTTCAATTAACATTGACAGATACAAAAAATACAATAAATGGATTATGGTTTCATGGTGTATCTTGGATTATGGAAAAGTTTAATGAGGGAGATATAGTAGCTTTATTTGGAAAAATTGAGTTTTATCAAGGATATAGAATTATACATCCAGAATTTGATATTTTAGATGCTGACGATGACCCAATTAATACTGCTAGAATTGTTCCGCTGTATTCATCGAATAATATTTTAAAAAAAGCTGGATTTGATACACGGGGAATTAGAAGGTTATTACTACAAATTTTTAATAAGAATAAAAATATTTTTGTAGATTTTTTTAATATATCTATTTTAAAAAAAGAAGGTCTTCTAGAGTTAAATAAATCTATTTATTCAATTCATAATCCAATTGACCAATTTTCTATTGATACAGCATTATACAGATTGAAATTTAATGAACACTTTTTCCTTCAATTATTAAAAGCATTAAATAAAAAAAAGAATGAATCTTATAAAGGAAAAGAATATAAAGAACTTGGTAAGTATGCAGTAGAAATTTATAAATCTTTAAGTTTCAATTTAACAGAATCACAAATTAAATCTCTTAGAGATATTAGATCTGATTTAAAATTAAAAAAACCAATGAATAGATTAATTCAAGGTGATGTTGGCTGCGGTAAAACAATTGTAGCTGTTATTACCGCCGCAATCGTGGTAGGGCATAATTCACAAATTGCTATTATGGCGCCAACTGAAATTCTTGCAGAACAACACTTTAATAGTTTTATTAAACATTTTAAAAACTATAATATTTCTTGTGAATTATTAATTAGTAATATTAATAAAACTGATAAGAATGACATATATAAAAAGTTAGAAAATGGAGAAATTAATATTATTGTTGGAACCCATGCGTTAATTCAAGAAAAGGTTAAATTTAAAGATTTAGGTCTTGTAATCATAGATGAGCAGCATAGATTTGGTGTAGGACAGAGAAAAGGTTTATTAGATAAAGGTAATAATCCTAATGTTTTATCTATGACTGCTACGCCCATACCTAGAACTTTAGCTTTTACTATTCATGGAGATATGGATATTTCTTGGATAGATGAAATGCCTCAAAATAGAAAATCAATCATAACAAAATTAATTAATGATGAAAATATTCACTTAGTTTATGATCATATGAAAAAAGAAATGGACAAAGGAAATTATTGCTATATAGTATATCCATTAATTGAAGAGTCAGATAAAATGGATTTAAAAGATGCAAAATCTGGTTATGAATTATTACAAAAAATATTTAATGATTATAAATTGGGATTTATGCATGGAAAATTGTTAAAAGATGAAAAAAATAAGCTTATGAATCAATTTATCAATGGTGAAATACAATGCTTAATTTCTACAACGGTAATTGAAGTTGGAATTGATCATAAAATGGCTACAATTATGGCAATTGAGAATTCAGAAAGATTTGGATTAACACAATTGCATCAATTAAGAGGTAGAGTTGGAAGAAGTTCTTTGCAGTCATATTGTTATCTCATTCAAAGGAAAGAAACTTTTAATTCAAATCAAAGATTAAAAACTATGGAACAAACATCAGATGGTTTTATCATTTCAGATGAAGATCTGAAATTAAGAGGTCCGGGTGATTTTTTTGGTACTAGGCAGCATGGATATTTAAATTCTGGTTTAATAAATTTTAGTCAGGATAGAGAAATAATAAATAGAGCACGAAAATTAGCATTTAAAATAATTGATGAAGATCCAAAATTAGAATTAGAAAAAAATAAATTAATTAAATCAGAATTCATGATAAATTATAAGGATATGTTAGAGTTTATTAATATTGGTTAAATGCATAAGAATATAAATAAAATATTATTGGTGTTGTCATTTTTTATTCCTTTCGTAGTTTATATTTTAACAATGGCACCCACAGTATCTTTTTGGGATTGTGGCGAATTCATTGCAACTTCTTATATATTAGGTGTTCCACATCCTCCAGGTGCTCCCTTTTACTTACTGTTAGGAAATATTTTTAGTTCATTGCCTTTATTTGATGATATAGGGGCTAGGATTAATTTTATATCTCCAATCGCAAGCGCATTATCTGTAATGTTTCTATATTTAATTATTGTTTACTTAATAGAAGAGTATAGAGGGAAAGCAAAAGATAATTTAGATTCAATGATTAATTATGGTAGTGCTTTTACAGCGTCATTAACTTTTGCATTTACTGATTCTCACTGGTTTAATGCTGTTGAAGCTGAAGTTTATTCAGTATCAACTTTCTTTACATCTATTGTTGTTTGGATGATTCTTAAATGGTCAAAAAATCATACTAAAAATTGGAATTTAAGGTATTTATTAATTATTATTTATATGTTAGGATTAGCAATTGGAGTACATCTTTTAAATTTATTAACTCTCCCATTTGTTATGTTAATTATATATTTTAAAAAATTTAATTTCAATATAAAAACATTTATAGCTCCGGTACTACTATCACTGATTATTTTTATAACAATTTATATAGGCATTATAAAAGGTATTCCAGATTTAATGAATAAATTAAACGGAAATTTATTTTTCATTATTTTATTACCAGTTTTAATAATTACCTCAATTGCATTATTAATATTAAAGAAAAAAAATAAATTTTTAAATATATATGCATATTGTTTTTCAGCTATTTCGTTCTGCTTTATTTCTTTTTTGATTGCCAATTCATTGTTAATTAAGAGTCCGTCACAGCTATCAGATAATCTACATATTAAATTAATTGATATTCAAAATCAGATAGATTTATATGATAAAGAAATTTATAAATTAACTAATCAAATTGAAAACAATCGCAATTCCTTAAATCAACAGGGATTAAAAGATAAAGTTAATACTCTTATTACTACAAGAAATAATCAAGTGGATGAATTCAAATACCTGTATGATCATTATATTTCATTTGAAAAATTAAAAAATAATATATCATTTGTTAATCTTTTAAAATGGCAACCTAGAGGCAGTATTTTTTTGATAGTATCATTAATCTGTCTGATTTGCTTTATATTTTATCGTTCCTACAATAGCTCAAACTACCAGTTTGAAATAGTTAATAAATTCATATTCTCAAGCCTCTTATTAGTTTTGATTGGCTATTCAACATATATATTAATATTTATTAGGGCAGAACAATATCCTCGGATAAATGAAAATAATCCGAATACAGTTGATAGAGCTTTATCATACATGAATAGAGATCAATATGGAGATTGGGATATTTTAAATTGGAAATCAACAATGTCAAGGGCGGAGAATACAAATTGGAAGAGATATACACTAGATAAAAATAATCCTACTTTTAATGAACAGATGAATTTCTTCTTTAATTATCAAGTTAGTGAAATGTATTTAAGATACTTTGCATGGCAATTTATTGGTAGAGGAGATAAAGAAGATTTTCCTTGGTATATAAGTGACCTAAATGGAAATTTAATAGGTAATGAAAAATTAGATGGAATAAATACTTTTAGATACGGTATTCCGTTAGCCTTTATATTTGGTCTATTTGGTTTATTTATTCATTTTAAAAAAGATCCCAAGAGAGCTTTTGCAGTATTAAGTTTATTTTTAGCAACTGGATTGTTAATTATTATCTACTTAAACCAATATGATCCTCAGCCTAGAGAAAGAGATTATTCTTTTGTAGGTAGTTTTTTTACATTTTCAATTTGGATAGGAATTGGTTTATCTGCATTTTTGAATAAAGTAAGAAAAATTATTAAAAATAATAATATATCATCTTTCTTTTTAACTTCGTTATTAGTATCAATTTTTATATTTATGCCAATGAAAATATTAGGAACAGATTATTTTGAACATAATAGAAATAATAATTTTGTTGCATGGGATTATGGATATAATTTGCTTAACTCATGTGAACCAAATGGTATTATTTTTACAAATGGAGATAATGATACATTCCCTTTATGGTATCTTCAAGAAGTAGAAAATATTAGGCGCGATGTAAAAGTTATAAATTTAAGTTTATTAAATACACCATGGTATATAGAACAACTAATGAAGCATGAACCTCAATTAGAGTTTGATTTTAGTAAAGATATTTTCAGTGATGATATTTATAAGATTGATCCTTGGTATGCAACGGAATCTGCGTTTGAATTATGTGGTCAGAAATTCAATGAAGAAGAGTCCTGGAGTAAGCTTGAATGTACATTAAATAGTAATAATCCAATATCTTTTACTATAAGACCAACATTAATTGGTAGATTATTGAGAGTCCAGGATTATATGATTTTAAAAATTATTAATGATATTAATGTTACAAGGCCTATATATTTTGCAGCAACAGTTGCTCCAAATAATCAAATTGGACTAGAGCGTTATCTGTCAATGGAAGGAATGACTTATAGAGTTATTCTTGACAAAAATAAAATTAATCCAATAAATTATAAAAAAATGAAACAAAATTTAATAGAATCAAATCTAGAAAAAATCATTAAGGATGAAATTTCTTATACCCAAATAATTGAAAGTGGTGAGGGTATATACAGATATTCTGGATTAGATGATAATGGTATTTATTTTAATGATAATATTAAGAGATTAGTACAGAATTATAGAATTGGATTTATTAGATTAGCTCAGTATGATATTAAAGAAGGAAATTATTTAGAAGCAGAAAATCTAATATCAGTGATGGATAGTTACTTTCCTCCAGATATGTTAGAAATTGAACCTGGACTTGTGGTCTTAATCAGCGATTCAATTTATGGCTCTACAAATAATACGGTAAAACAATTAGAAATCTTGAAACGTTTATTTAATAAAAAAATTGATATTCAAACTGAAATTTATTTACTCCATAAATTAGCCGAGCTTAATGATTTAGAATTTATTAAACAAAGAGCAACAGCACTATTTACAAAAAATTCTGAAAATTTAAATTTTGAATTACAAAAGTATATAGGAGATATTTTATCAGATAACTTAGAATCCAATGAATTTATTTTTTATTGCAATGAACTCTTTAAAGATTACAAGCCAATCGGATTACTATATTCTATTGTAAGAGTTTATGATGAATTAGGTGAATCAGATAAAGCAATTAGCCTTATTGAAGATTTTTTAAATGAATATCCTCAAAATAATGAACTTATTCAGCTATATGATTATTTGATTCAAATTAATTCAATTAATTAATTATGAATAAAGTTTCAATTATTATACCCCACTATAATAATTTTTCAATTATTGATCAATGTTTAAAATCACTTCAAAAGTTAGTATATAAGAATATTGAAATAATTGTAATTGATAATAATTCTTATGATGATAGCTTTGATAAGATTAAGAATAATTATAAAAATGTCATTTTAAAAAAATCACCAAAAAATTTAGGTTATGCTGGAGGATGTAATTTAGGAGCAAGTTTCGCTACCGGTAATTATTTACTATTTCTTAATAATGATACGATACAAAATCCAGATTTTTTAAATCATATGGTTAAAAGTTTAGATGAAAATGATAAAATTGCATCCGTTCAACCAAAAATTAAAAATTTTGAAAATAAAGATTTATTTGATTATGCTGGCGCATGTGGAGGTTATATAGATTATTTAATCTACCCATTTTGTAGAGGGAGAATTTTTGATACAATTGAAAAAGATAATATGCAGTATGAAGAGTCTAAAGATGTATTTTGGACTTCAGGAACTTGTTTTTTAACTAGAAAATCAATTTTTATAAATTTAGATGGATTTGATGAAAAACTATTTGCGCATATGGAGGAAATTGATTTTTGCTGGAAATGTAATTTAGCTGATTATAAATGTATAATAAATCCACAATCAATTATCTATCATCATGGTGGAAAAACTTTAGATTATGATTCGCCGTACAAAAAATATTTAAATCATAGAAATAGTTTGATTCTATTACTAAGTAATTATGAGTTTTTAAACGTAGTTAAAATATTTCCATTAAGATTACTGCTAGAAGTTATTTCATCTATAAAAGATTTATTAAGTTTAAAACCATTATATTTTATTTCACATTATTTATCAATATTATCATTATTAAATCTTCCTTATATACTTAAAAAGAGAGTAGTAGTGAAGAAAATAAGAGTATTAAGTGATAGTTCTTTATTCAATAAAAAAATTATTTATTCAAATAGTATAGTTTGGGATTATTTCATTCGAGGAAAATACTTCTTTAATAATTTATTCAATTAATGATTGTGCCGAGGAAGAGACTCGAACTCTTACGCTGTTAAGCACTGGTTCCTAAGACCAGCGTGTCTACCAATTCCACCACCCCGGCAGCTAAATCAAAGCCCAAATTTATATAACTTCATATGTAAAAACATACTTAATAATTATAACTTAGATTAAAGAAGTAATTGTTTTGTTTGATATTATAAATTGAATCATTAGATGTTGTCCACATAAAGTTTAACGGTCCTAAAATAGACATAACTCTAAGCCCAAACCCAAAGCTCGATAAATTATTATTTTTATCACCATTATGTTTAAATTTTGATTTATATATATGATTATATAAAAATCTTATAGTAGTACTATTTTTATAATCTATATTTAGTTCTAATCCGTTTGATGATAAATTATTAACAAACAGATTGAATTGACTAAATGAAAGAGTTCTATCATATGGGAGATAATGTATACTTTTACATATTAATAAATTATCACTATGATTTAAATTACTATGAATTATATCTCCATAATATTTTATTCTAGACGAATTAGACAATTTAAAGTAATGATTGAATTCTAATTTACCTAAATAGTATTTGTAGTTATCATTACTTTTTTCAAATGTATATTTATAACTATATCCTTTTTTTGGATAAAGGACATCATCAATTTGATCAATATTTAAATTAAAACTATAGTAGTAAAAATTTTCAGTATTCAATAAAGCTTGATAATTTATTTTTTGTTTGTGAATTCCAAAATCAAAGTATCCATATTTCTTGAAATTAAAGATAGCATTAAATGAATAATCTCTTATGTATATAGATTGCCTATTTATAGAGTTATCTGAATTATAGTAATTAACTTCTTTTTTTATATTTTTTAATTTGATAACAGGTATAAATTTTGATTGATAATTAAAATTTTCTATATAATAAATATTCATATTATTTTCTTTAATAGTATTACCAATTTTAATTTGTTCTGTAATTCTAAATTTTTCAATTGGTTTGTTTATCAAATCAAATTTTATGTCACCAATAATTTTATAGTAATCATGCCATCTAGCTGCGACTTTCATTTTATTATTAGCATTTTCTTTAATAATAAATTTTAAATCTACTTTATTATGATTATAATTTTCTAATTCATATCTAATATTATCAAACAAATCTAGGTTATAGGCCTTGTCTATATTACTTTGCAGATTATTGAAATCTAATTGTTCATTTTTATTTATATTTAAAATATCTCTAATAAATGATTCTGAAAGTTTTTTATTTCCTACTATTGAAATGTTATTAATAGTGATAGATGGTTTTTTTTCAATATACAAAGTCAGTTTGTACCCATTTACTTCATCATAAAGCTTATAATTAAAGTTGATATATTTTTTTGATTTTCTTATTTGGGATAGTTTATCTAAAAAAGACTCTTTTGATATAGTAAAAGGATATAAATAATCAGGAAATATTTCATTTAAATTAATATTATCATTTGATTTAATTAATATACTATTAATTATAAAATCATTTTCTTTGATTGAGGGAAGTATGATTGATTTATTTTCAATATTTAATTTTTTTTGTAATTCTAAGAACTTATCAATTTCTTTATAAACAGCTTTTTGCCCGCTTTTATAAGAATTTTTAAGAGACTCATTATCATATGAACTTCCTGATTTTAAATCTTGCGGTTCAATTAGGATATCTACATAATCTTTATTCTTTATTTTTTTTTGTAGACCATTTAATGATATCGTTTGACGTAAAATGTCAAAAATAGTATTTATATCACTAGATTCTCTCAATGAATTAGAAACATTTACTCCAATAACTATATCAGCTCCAATTTTTTTAGCAATATCTGTTGGAAAATTATTACACACCCCTCCATCTATAAGTAAAGACCCGTCATTATCAACTGGATTAAAAACCGATGGGATTGATGAACTTGCTCTTAGTGCTTTTGATATAGAACCATTATCAAAAATAATTTCTTCTCCTGTAAGAAGGTCCATTGCATTACATCTAAATGGTATTTTAAAGTTATTAAAATCATTTATTAACTCATAAACAGCAAACTTACTATTAAGATCCATATAACTTGCATGTCCATTGGTTATGGCCATAGGTGCTTGCGGGGAAATACCTTTAAGATTAAATATAACTGGATATTTATTATAATCATTTTTTTGAAAAAAATATAAATTTTCTCGTTTTTTATAATTTGAGTAAATAATATCCCAGTTAGTTTTAAGTCCTTCTGATAAAATTTCATCACTTGAATACCCCATTGAATATAAAGCACCTGTAATAGATCCTATGCTTGTTCCTATAACATAATCTATTGGGATATTTAAAGAATCTATAACCTGCAATGTTGGAACTTGTGCCATACCTTTAGATCCACCTCCAGATAATACAAGTGCAATTTTAGGCGTGTTTTCAGCAAACATACATGTTATTAAAATTAGATAAAGGGCTGGTAGATACTTTTTCATTTATTATGTTAAAAATTATTATAATTAACTCCTTAAATTATAATAAATTTACATTATGAATTCTAAACTTAAATAAAATGAGATTAAAATGGAATTAAAAGAAGAAATAATTAATGATATAAGCAATAATAGAATTATGCTTTATATGAAGGGAACAAAAGATCAACCAATGTGTGGTTTCTCTGCTACGATAGTTAAAATATTAAATTATTATGATGTTGATTTTGTAGCAACAAATGTTTTGGAAAATCCTAATATCAGAGTTGAATTATCTAAATATTCAAATTGGCCAACAATACCTCAATTATTTGTTGAAGGTGAGTTAATTGGTGGTTGTGATATAGCCTTAGAAATGCATCAGCAAGGCCAATTGCAATCTGTATTAGTAAAAAATAGCTAAGTTAAAACTTTAATTATTTTCAATAAACTTTTTTTTAATAAATCTACTTCTTGTTTGGTATTGTAGTAATATAAGCTCACTCTATTTATAGATTCCAAATTGAATTTATTTAGAATAGGTTGTGCACAATGATGCCCAGCTCTAATACAAATTTTTGAAGTATCCAATAATTTAGCAACATCATATGCATGTATATTATTTATAGTAAATGATATAACTGGTCCACTGTTTTTATTATATGAAAATAATTTAATACCTTCAATGGTTTTCAAGGTTTCTATTAAATACTCATATAGTTCACTTATATAGTCATGCATTTCATTAAAATCATATTGATTATAAAAATTAATTGCCTCACCTAGACCAATAGCTTGAGCAATATTTGGTGTGCCTGCTTCAAATTTAAATGGAGATAAATTATATGTTGATTCTTTCATAGTAACATCTTTAATCATATGTCCTCCTGTTAAAAAAGGCTCCATTGAATTTAGTAGATTTTCTTTCCCGTATAAGATACCGACACCTGTTGGACCCATAATTTTATGACCGGAAAAAACAAAATAATCACAATTTAATGTTTTTACATCTATAGGTATATGAGAAATACTTTGAGCTGCATCGATTAGTGTTAAAATATTTTTTTTATTAGCGATAGATATAATTTTTTCTATAGGGTTAACAGAACCAAGAACATTTGACATATGTGTCATTGATATTAGTTTTGTTTTTTCTGTAATAAGCTCAGATAAATTAGAAATATCTAATTGACCCTCATTATCTAATGGAATATATTTTAATACTAGATTAAATTTTTTTGATATCATTTGCCATGGAACAATATTACTGTGATGTTCCATTTCTGTAATTAATATTTCATCATTTTTTTTGAAAAAATTTAGACCCAAACTATATGCAACTAGATTAATTGATTCAGTAGTGCTCTTAGTAAAAATAATTTCATTATTTTTAGCATTAATAAATTTTGCAATTATCTTTCTTGAATTTTCATATTTAAATGTTGCATCTTCAGCGATTTGGTAAGTTCCCCTATGAACATTTGCATTTATATCTGTGTAAAAATCAGTTATAGATTTTATTACAGACGTTGGTTTTTGTGTGGTTGATGCATTATCAAAATAAATTAGATTATTATTAATTATAGGAAATTGGTTCCTATATTTATTTACATCAAATTTCATTTACATCATTCCTAACTTTAATTTAGCCTCTTCTGTCATCATATCTTGATTCCAAAGAGGTTCCCAAACAACTTCAACTAATACATCTTCAACAAAACTAATACCTAAAACTTTATCTTCTACATCTTGAGCAATGACTGGCCCCATCCCACATCCAGGAGCAGTTAAAGTCATCTTAATGCTTATTTTATATTTACCGGAATTCATTTTTTCGGATTTTAAATCATATACTAACCCTAAATCGACTATATTAACTGGAATTTCAGGATCATAGCACATTTTTAAAATTTCCCATATATGCTTTTCATCATAATCTAATATTGTTTCATTATCTTCAATAATTTGTTCTTTTTGTCCTAGTGCTTTTGAATATTTACCATTTACTTTAACAAGATTCCCATTTACATATAAAGTAAAATCACCTCCAAGAGATTGTGTTATTTTTGCTCGAGTTCCTTTTTTTAATTTGATTGCATCACCAGAAGGAATTAAATGAGCACTACAATCTTCCAGAACTTCTATAAAATCATTATTTTTCATATTCATTAATCTGTTCTTTTATTTTATTTAATGCATTTAAGAAACCATTTGTACGTTGGCTTGTAATTGATTTATCGAGTCCAATTTTAGATAATATTTCAATAATTGATAAACTAAATATTTCTTTTTTTGTAGAATCATTTATAACGTACTCAAGAATACTCAGTAATCCCTTTACAATGAAAGCTTCTGAATCAGTATGTATCATATATTTATTTTTATTTTTTTTTACGTATACCCAAGCAAGAGAAGCACAACCTGGAATTTTGTATGAATCTAATTTATTAGCGTTATCATAGAAATTATTTTTTTTCCCAAATTCAATTATCTCAGTATATTTATCTAAGGGGTCATCAAAAATTGAAAAAACATCTTTTATTTCATTTATTCTGTTATTAATCGACATTATTAATCCAAGAATCTATCTCATTATTTATAGATGATAGAATCTTTTTATCTTTCATTTTATTGATGATTTTAAATAAAAAACTATTAATTAACATTTTTTTTGCTTTATTTTCACTAATCCCTCTTGATTGCATATAAAAAAGAGCATCTGAATCAATTTCACCTGTTGTTGAACCATGTGCGCATTGAACATCATCATTATTTATAATTAATTGAGGATTAGAATGAATAGATGAAGATTTTGATAAAAGCATATTTTTATTACTTTGTAATGCTTCTGATTGACTACAATTTTCATTTATAACAGTTTTAGCATAGAATATTCCTTTTGAATAACCATCAAGTATGTTGTTATAATTGATATTACTGGAAGTATTTTTTTTATTGTGATTTACTTCAATATAATTATCGATATGATTTTTTTTATTTAATAAGTCAATACCATTGAAATTACATTTACTATTTTGTTTATCTAAGTTTATAAAGTAGTTATTTTTTATTAGTTCTCCAGATATATTAATAGTATAAATATTTAAGATTGCATCTTTATTAATTTTAGCACTCAAGTTCAAAATTTTTGTTGCACTAGGCTGATTGGAAAAAATTATAAAATCAACACATGAATTATTATCTAAAAAGAGTTCATATACGGCATTGTTTTTAATTAGTTTGGTATTTTTTTCATTAAAAAAAATTGTTGTTTTTGAATTCTTATTAAAATTAAAAATAATTCTATCGTTCGAAAAATTATTTTTCGAATTTACAGTAATATTACTTTCAATTAAAGCATATGCATCATCTACATTCTTATTAACATTAAAAAAATAACCGTTATGAAAATATGCGGTGTTATATAAAATAAATTTATTTTCTTGAGGGATTATTTTATTAAAAAAATTTAAATAGTTTTTTTCACTATCTTGATTTAAATCATTAATTGATAATACTTCAATAGAATCAGTCTTTTTTATAGATAATGAATTTTTAGAAATATTTTTATCAAAGTTAAAGTTTGATAAATAATTGAAGTTTGTATACTTCCATTGTTCTTTGTCAAGGAAGGTTAAATTATCAATCTTATCTATTAAATCATCTTTAAGTTTTGAATTATTTTTTAAGCCAGCCATAACCATTTTCTTCTAATTTTAATGCTAATTTTTGATCTCCAGATTTTACTATTTTTCCATCAAGAAGCACATGAACAAAATCAGGATTTAAATATTCAATAATTCTATAATAGTGAGTAATTAATAAAAAACTATTATTTTTAGATTTAAAATTATTAATTCCATTAGCAACAATTCTTAAAGCATCTATATCAAGGCCTGAATCTGTTTCATCCAATATCACTAATTTAGGTTCTATTAAAAGCATTTGAAGAATTTCAAATCGTTTTTTTTCACCTCCAGAGAAACCATCATTAACAGATCTTTTTGCAAAAGATTCATCTAAGCCTACTATGGCTAATTTTTCTTTAAATACTTTGATGAATTCTCCCGATGTATATTCTTCTTTATTCTGATGTTTTCTAATTGAGTTAACTGAAGTTCTTAAAAAGTGCATTGTATTTAATCCAGGGATTGATACAGGATATTGGAATGACATAAAAATTCCCTCTAGAGCTCTATCTTCAGTACTCATATCTAATAAGTTCTTATTTTTATATAAGACTTCTCCACCACCGATATTATAGCCATCTTTTCCAGCAATTATATTTGAAAGTGTGCTTTTCCCTGTTCCATTTCTACCCATTATTACATGGAGCTCACCTTTGTTAATTTCTAAATTAATATTATTTAAAATATTTTTATCATCAACACCAACATTTAATTTATTTATTTTTAACATTTAACCTACCGAACATCCTTCCAGGCTTATTTCCATTAACTTTTGTGCTTCAATAGCAAACTCCATTGGTAATTTTTTAAAGACATCTTTACAAAATCCATTAATAATTAAAGAAATAGCATTTTCTGTTGAAATTCCTCTTTGGTTACAATAAAATAGTTGATCTTCACCTATTTTAGACGTCGTAGCTTCATGCTCAATCTTAGATGAAGAATTCTTTATATTTATATATGGCTGAGTATGTGCACCACAATTACTACCTATTAATATAGAATCACATTGAGAAAAATTTCTTGAATTTATAGCATTCTTCATAATTTTAACCTGGCCACGGTATGTTTGTTGCCCATGCCCAGCTGAAATTCCTTTAGATATAATTGTACTTTTTGTATTTTTACCTAGGTGAATCATCTTTGTCCCAGTATCTGCTTGTTGATAATTATTACTTAAAGCTACTGAGTAAAATTCTCCAATTGAGTTATCTCCTTTTAAGATACAGCTCGGATATTTCCAAGTTAATGAAGATCCTGTTTCGATTTGAGTCCAAGAAATTTTAGAGTTATTTCCTTTGCAGTGACCTCTTTTTGTTACAAAGTTATATATACCTCCTTTACCATTTTTATCTCCTGGGTACCAATTTTGAACAGTCGAATATTTTATTTCAGCATTATCTAAAGTAATTAATTCAACAATAGCTGCATGTAATTGATTTTCATCTCGCATTGGAGCAGTACAGCCTTCCAGATAGCTTACATATGAATTATCATCTGCAATTATTAATGTTCTTTCAAATTGGCCAGTATTAGCTGCATTAATTCTAAAATATGTAGATAGTTCCATAGGACACTTTGTATTTTTTGGAATATAAACAAAAGAACCATCGCTAAATACAGCTGAATTTAGAGCTGCATAATAATTATCTGATGATGGAATAACTGTTCCTAAATATTTTTTAATTAAATCTGGATATTTTATAACTGCCTCGGAAAAAGAGCAAAAGATTACACCAGCTTTTTTTAAAGTATCTTTAAATGTGGTTGCAATTGAAACACTATCAAAGACTGCATCAACAGCAACATTAGATAACATTTTTTGTTCATCTAGTGGAATTCCTAATTTATCATAGGTTTTTAATAATTCTGGGTCAACTTCATCTAAGCTTTTTAATTTCTTTTTTTTTGGAGATGAATAATAACATATTTCATTAAAATCAATTTTAGGATACTTTAAATTTTGCCAATTTGGCTCTTTCATTTTTTTCCACTTTTCGTATGATTTTAATCTAAAGTCTAATAACCATTTAGGTTCATTTTTAATTTTTGATATAGATTTTATTATATCTTCATTTAAACCATTTGGAAGTCTTTCTTCTTCAATATTAGTCTTAAACCCATACTTATATTCACTAGATGAAATATCTGTTAATTGTTTTTTTGTTCTTTTTACCTTATCCATTTTAAAATGCTATATCTTTCAGTTTAACTTGACTTAATATGTTCTTAATATTATTATTAATTTTATTAATCGGATCTTTTATATTGCAACAATCAATTAAATTGCATTCTTCATTTTTTGAACATGTACTTATCCCTACTGGACCTTCAATATCTTCAATAAATTCAATAAGATTAATATTCTTAATTGAATTTTTCACAGAATAACCACCTTTAGGTCCCTTTACAGCATTGATATACTTTTTTTTTGATAATTTCTGTAATGTTTTGGCCATTATCTCTTTTGGGATATTATACTGGCTTGCAATATGATTAGATGAGCAAATTGCCTCTTTATTACTCATATGCTTGATTGCTATCAATGCATATTCTGCTGTTTTAGTGATTTTTAACATGTTGTATACGAGTTATTTTATCGCATATAATTTAAAAACAGAAAGTATCTAAAAAAAGTTTTATTTAATTAAATCAAGACCACGTTTAATAACTTTAGAATCAGAGTGTTTATCATTTATAAATTTGTTCAAGATATTTTTAATTTCACTTGATAATTTCATATCTATATTAGATGTAGTTAATTCAAGCAATTCATATAATACTAACCATTCTTCTGGGTATGTACTTATTATTTTTTTAAATAGTTTTCTTGAATTAATAGTCGAATATTTTTTTTCTAAAATTTTTATTTGATTGTGTAATTTATTTAACGTTTTGTTATAAGTAGAAACTTCAGTATAGTTTGAATTATTAATTTTTGATTTTACTTTTATTTTTTTATCATAATTTATTTTATCAGCGACACCGCCGTAAACAGAATTTATTAATTCGCCACAGATTAAATCAAAATCTCCCCATTCTGGCATAAATAGATATTCATTTTTATACTTTACTGTACAATTATTAAATTTAATTATTATTATCGTAGAATTTTTTGTCGTTATTTTTTTTACTTTTCCGCTCAGTATAATTCCGCTATCATATTCTAAATTAATAAACTTGTTTTTTTTGATATTTAATTTTACTAAATCATTATTTGATAATTTATTGACAGGTTTATTTACTTCTTTTAACTTTCCTATTGGAGATGAATATCCATGTTGATGATGTTCAACTCCTTGATTTTTAAGTTCTTTATTGTTATAACATAGTTGTGTTTTACCGCATGTTTTAATAAATATAGGTTTTTTATTTTTTATAATATATTTTTCCACAATTCCAGATATTTGTATTTTATGATCAATTTCTATTGAACATAACGTTTTTGCTTTGATTGCTTGTTCTAGGCCATAAACTCCACCAATTTTAAATGACATTTTATTTGATAGTTGCTTAAGTACTTTTGATAGCTGTCTAAAGTTCCTAGCAATAAATAATTGAGGTTGTTGTTCGGTTATATCATATTTATAGTTGATGCAATCGATTGAAAAGGGTAGTTTTTTAACATCATCTATTAGACAATTTTCACTTTCCTCAACAGAGGATAGAAGACCTGCACCATAAATTTTATAATCATCTATATCACCGACTAATCCATATTCAACTGTCCACCAATTCATTCTTGATAATAAAGAAGATTCACTCGTGTAGGATATATTTTTATAAGCCTTTGTAAGTTTTTTATTTAAAAGTGTTATTTCTTTTTTACTTACGTTGGCTTTTTCTTTTATATCAGAAAGAGCTCTTATTGCATAGTATAGATCCATATCTTCTGATGACATTATTGCTTTACTGGCTACTTGTCCATATTCGGTTAAATATCTAGAATAATCTTTATTTGCAATAATCGGAGCATGACCTGCTGCTTCATGCAAAATATCTGGAGCTGGTGTATATGTCAGATGTTTATGAGTCCTCATATTTGTAGCAATAGGTAATATTTTAAGTGATTGAAATTCCATGAAAATGTTAGGTGGTATAAACCCTCTAACTGGAACAGAACTCCAACCAAATTGACTTAATTTATTATTAATATCACTGATCTTTGGAATTGTATCTAATGAAATACCTGTTTTTTTTAATCCATCAATATAAATACTGTGACCATGTTTTTTGAAGAAATCAATAGAAATTTTCATAATAAATTTCCATGTTGATTGATTTATTTCATTATAATTAGTATAATCCTGTTTAACAATATATTTCTTTAAATGTTTGGGTATTATATTATTTATTGATTTCATATTAATAAAATGTGCTTAAATTTAATCAATAATGTTTATTTTAATTAATAATTTATAAATACCCTTTGGTCAATCTATTAACATACTCTTTTTTAAGACTTTTTAGTTTTATTTTATCATTAATTCCAAGAGTGTTTGCTATTCGCATCGGATCTTTTTTAGGCTCATTAATGTATTATGTATTTCCGTTAAGGAGTAAAGTTGCAAAAATAAATTTATCAATTGTATTTAAAGATAAAAATAATAGAGAAATTAATACTATTTTAAAAAATACATATAAGCACTTCGGAAAGTTAACAATAGAATTTATAAGGATGTATAATATTAATATAGATACTGAAAATCTGAAATATGATAAGGTCTTGGAAAAAGAATTATTATCAGATAAAGGAATAATCTTTATGACAGCTCATGTTGGGAATTGGGAAGTTATTACATCGATACTTCATAAGTATAAAAAAGTTACTGCTATTGCTAGAGTTCAAAGGAACAATGGAGGAAATAAATTTTTTAATGAATGTAGAGAATTGATAAATGTATCATTGATTTCAAATAAAGGTTCTAAAAGAAAAATGCTTAAATCACTATTAGATAAACAAATCTTACTGATTGCAAGTGATCAGAATGCTAAAAAGCATGGTACGTATGTAAATTTTTTTGGTAAGCCATGCTCAATACCTAAAGGAACCGGACATTTCTATAATGCCACTAACTCAAAAATATTAATTGGATTTTGTATTTTAAAAGAAGATTTGAAATATCACTTAGAGTTTAAAAATATTATATTAAAAAATAAATCAGAACAAAGAGATGATATAATTGTAGAAGTAAATACAATATATTCAAAAATGTTAGAAGATATTATTTTAAAGTACCCAGAACAGTACTTTTGGTTTCATAAAAAATGGGATAAAGAAATATATAATTAATGATTTATAAGGCTATAAATAAAAATATTAGTTTAGCATCTAAATTATTATTAGATGGAGAAATTATAGTTTATCCAACTGACACTCTATATGGTCTAGGAGTTGATGCAACAAATCAAGAAGCGATAAAAAAAATTAACAAACTCAAAAATAGAATTCAACCTTTAAGTATAATCGTTGATTCTTTTAATATGATTAATAACTTTTGTTTATTAAATACTCAAAATAAAATTGACCTTAAAAAATATTTACCAGGTCCATATACCTTACTACTTAATAAAAAAGATAATTTACCAGATCTTTTAACATGTGGTTCTAAAAAAATTGGTATTAGAATACCTAAATCAAATTTTGCAATTAATCTAGTTAAGAATATTAGTAAACCTATTGTTACAACTAGTGTGAATATTCATAGTGAATATTCATTGAATAGTATAGATGAGATAAGTAATAAATTTTCTAATCTAAATATCTTTTCAGGCGAAGTAAACGAAAAATCTAAAGGTTCAACAGTAATTGACTTTACTTTAAATCCATATGAAATTATAAGAGAGGGAGATAGGATTTGAAAACATTAATTAGATTGGGAGCATTCTTTAAACCATATAAATTTATTTTATGTATTTCAATTACTGCATCACTATTATACGCTTTATTTAATGTTGCTTCACTATGGGTTGTCGGAACTTTAATAGGCAATTTATTTGGTTCTAGCACACTTAATACTCACGACCTTAATAGCCTCAATGGTAACATAAATCATTTTTTAACAAGTTTAATTTCATCAGAATCACAAATTATTCAATTAAAAATGATTTGTATACTTTTATTTATTACATTTTTATTCAAAAATATTTTTTATTACATCAATTGGGTGGGTATAAGTTATATACAATTAAATATAGTCAAAAATTTAAGAGATTCATTCTATAGTTCCATTCAACGATTTTCATTGAAATTTTTTGATAGAAATAAAACAGGCGAAATACTATCAATCATGTTAAATGATATAAACTGGATAAAAGTAGCATTTAATAAATCATTACAAGTTTTAATTAATGAGCTAATAAGTATTATTATTCTAGTATATATGCTATTCCTTATAAGCCCATCTTTGACATTTTTGATTTTATGTACCGTGCCTATTTCTGGATTTCTTATTTTGAAAATAAGTCAAAGCATAAAAAGAAAAGTAACGCGAGCGAGTATGAAAATTGCAGATATTTCAAGTTATGCTGAAGAGAAAATTATCGGAATAAAAATTGTTAAAGCCTTTAATATGACTTCAAATGAAATCTCAAATTTTTTTAAAGAAAACTATAAATTTTTTCAATTAGAATTTAAACATCAACGATTGTTTGGACTGACAACTCCAATAAATGATATAATAGGTGTTACTTTGGGAGTATTTTTATTATGGTATGGAGGTCAAGAAGTTCTTGTACATAATAAAATGTCATCAGATGATTTTATGCGATTTATAATTTTTTTATTTGCAATGCTACAGCCAGCAAGAAAGCTTGGGAATAGTATAGCAACTATTCAAACAGGATTAGCATCTTCAGAAAGATTATTTCATATGACAGATCAGCCATATCTAAGATCAAATGAAGATAGTCTAGAAAAAATACATATATTTAAAGATAAAATTGAAATTAGCAATTTAAATTTTTCGTATTCGAATAATTCAAAAAATATTTTATCTGATATAAATCTAACTATAAAAAAAGGAGAAAAAGTTGCTTTGGTTGGAACAAGTGGCTCTGGTAAAACAACACTAACGAATTTATTATTAAAATTTTATGATTTTAAAGATGGTAATATAAAAATAGATAATAATTCATATAGTACAATTAATACTAAATCAATTAGAAATTTAATTGGTCTTGTAACTCAAGAACCAATATTATTTAATGATTCAATTAAAAATAATATTACATATGGAAGTAGTAATATTTCAGAAGATAAGCTAATTGAAGCTGCTAAGATTGCTAAAATTGATGATTATGTTTCATCATTAGAGTTAAAATATGATACATTAATTGGTGAAAGAGGATCATTATTATCAGGTGGACAAAAACAAAGGTTATCTATTGCAAGAGCCATTATTAAAAATCCTCCAATCTTAGTTTTTGATGAAGCAACATCTTCCCTAGATTCTGAATCAGAAAAAAAGGTTCAAGAAGCAATTGATAACTTGGTTAAGGATAGAACTGTAATTATGATTGCTCATAGATTAACTACAATAAAAAATGTTGATAGAATAATTGTATTAAAAAATGGAAAAATTAAAGAAGTTGGCTCTCATAATGATTTAATGAGCCAAAATGGATATTATAGTAAATTATATAATATTCAATTTAAGGATAACAATGAATAGTGTAATAATTGTAGGAGGTGGAAAAAGCCAAAGATTCAATTCAGAAATACCAAAACAATTCATTAATTATAACAATAAAAGTATAATAGAGTATTCAATTAATACTTTTCTAAGTAATCATAAAATTTTTGAAGTTATTATAGTTATTCCAAGAAGTTGGATTGTTAAATTTAAAAATATGTATAATCAATGCAAGGTAGTTGAAGGTGGAAAAACTAGATTCGAATCTATGCGTAATGGTTTTAATGCCGTATCCAATAAATCTAAAAATATTTTAATACATGATGCTGCACGACCATTAGTCTCAAATGAAATTATTAATAATTGTATAAATTATTTAGATACTTATGATGCTTCATGTCCCTATATTGATATTGTAGATTCAATAATTTCAATTGATAATAAATTAGTTAATTATTTAAGTAGAGATAAAATAAAAAAAATTCAAACTCCTCAAGGATTCAAAAAAAATATATTAAAAAACTATTGTAAAAATGAAGCTTATGGACATGATGATATATCTGGTGCAATATATTATAATAAGAATATAGATGTAAAGTTTTTTAAAGGAGAAATTGAAAATTTCAAAATTACTAATAATATTGATCTTCATTTATTTAAGGGTATCGTAAATGACTTATGATTTATCAATTATAGTAGCACATTTTAAGCCTGAAAATTTATTAGATAATCCATTATTAAAAACGATTTATAAGATTAACCAACAAAAAAAAGAATATAAAGTTGAGGTAACGATTTCTGATGATGGTTCTTTCTATAATCATTCTTTTTTAGATAATTATTCAAGAATTGAAAAAATTGATAATAAAAAAATATATATATTAGAAAATAAAGAATTAAAAGATTTCTTAATTAAACAAAATCTTAAAGTTGATGGTATAACTAAGTGGATTCATTTCCCTAAGATAAATAATAGTATGAATAAAGCTTTTGTAACAAATTGTGGAGTAAGCTTATCGCAAAGTGATAAATTATTATTTTTAGATGATGATAATTACTTTATTTCTAATAATTCAATTGAAAACTTAATTAATTTATTTAATAATTATGATTTAGTGTTTGGACAGATTAAAGATAATAATAGTAGATTTAGATCTTATGAAAGCTACAGAGTCCAAGGTACTACTATAGGAATCAAAAAAGAAATTTTCAATAAAATAGGAGGTTTAGGCGAGTGGACTTCCGAATTTTCATGTGCAGTTGACTCAGATTTTTGGATAAAACTATATAATTATTATATAAATTCTAATTTAAAAGGATGTTATACTAATCAAATTTCAACTTATGATAGTTTTTCTAAAAGATGGAAAAAATATACAAAGTTTTTTAAAGAAATTAAATTAAGAAAAAAATTTAATAAATTATATAATTGCAAAAATTATAAAAATTATAAATCAAATTTATCAAGACAAAAAAAATTATGGTTAGATAATTTGATTAAGTAATTAAAATAAAGTTATGATTATCAAAAATACAAATTTAGATGGGGTGAAATTAATTAAGCCAAAACTTTACAATGATGAGAGAGGCTATTTTTTTGAATCATTTAATCAAAAATTATCTGAGAATCTTAATTGTAGTTTTATTCAATCAAATGAGTCTATTTCAAAGCAGGGTGTTATTAGAGGTATACATTTTCAAAGGCCACCATATGAACAATCAAAATTAGTTAGAGTTATAAAAGGGAAAGTTCAAGATATAGCAGTTGATTTAAGACCAGATTCAAAAACGTATAAAAAATATATTTCTGTTAAACTAGATGATATAGATAAAAAACAACTTTTTATACCGAAAGGTTTTGGGCATGCATTTTTAACTCTTAGCAAGGAGGCAATAGTCTCATATTTAGTTGATACAAGTTATCAACAAAAATATGATTCAGGTATTAGGTTTGATGATAAATCTATTAATGTTGATTGGGAAATTGATATGAACCAAGTTATCCTATCTGAAAAAGATAGAAACTTACCTTTTTTATAATAAGTTAAATTTATTTTATGAATATTCCTTTTTATAAATGTAATAGTAATGGAAATGATTTTAAAATAATTGTACACAAAGATACCTTAGACCCCTCATTCTTCACTAAAGAAAAAATTAAAAATATATGTAATATTGAAAGTGATATATATGTAGATGGTTTGATTCTACTAAATTATAAAAACGATTTAATTTTTATGGATTACTATAATAATGATGGTTCATGGGAAACATTTTGTTTGAATGGAGCAATTTGCTGTTCTTTAGTTTTAAAAAAAGAATTTAACACAGATAACTTTAATATTATTTCAAATGATATAAAGTACAAAACAAAAAATATTAAACATAATTTTGTTAAAGTTGAGATTAATAAACCTAAGTATAAATTAAAAAATATCGTAGTGAATGGTTATAATAGTAATTATTTAGATTCTGGAGCTAAACATTTAGTTATAAATTATAGCAAAGAATGGATTAGTAAAAAACAACTATTACAAGATATGAAAAAAATTAGATATGATAAACAATTTAGCCCAAAAGGAATAAATGTTAATTTTTATAAAATAATAAATAAGCAAACTATTCAAGTTAAAACTTATGAAAAGGGAATTGAATCAATTATGGATTCTTGTGCATCTGGAAGTTATGCTTGTGCATATGATTACAGTAAAAAAAATAAAAATATTAAATCTATAAAAGTGATTAATGATGGAGGAAATTCTGAAGTACTATTTGGTAAAAATTACAGTACAAATTTTTTTTCATCAAAGGGAGTAATTGAATATAAAGGAAATATAAAGGTATAAGTTATGAAAATAAAAAATATACTAGATGCAGTTGGCGAAACACCTGTAGTACGTCTAAATAAAGTTGCAAACAATCTTGATTGTGATGTTTATGCTAAATGTGAATTTTTTAATCCAGGTGGTTCAATAAAGGATAGGATTGGGAAATATATGTTAGAAATGGCTGAAAAAGAAGGTATTATCAAACCTGGAGATACATTAATCGAACCTACTTCCGGTAATACAGGTATTGGATTAGCTCTTTCTGCTGCGGTAAAAGGTTACAAAATGATTATAACAATGCCAGAAAAAATGAGTAAGGAAAAAGAAGTTGTTTTAAAATCCTTAGGGGCAAAAATTATTAGGACAAGAACTGAGGCTGCATGGGATGAACCAGATAGCCATATTCAAATTGCAAAAAAATTAAATAAAGATATTCCTAATTCACATATTTTAGACCAATATTCTAATATTTATAATCCAGAAGTACATTATGAGTATACAGCGAATGAAATACTAAATGATATGGATAATGATTTGGATATGTTCGTTGCAGGTGTCGGTACTGGTGGAACAATCACCGGAGTTGCTAAAAAACTAAAAGAAAAATTACCGCATATTAAAATTATTGGAGTCGATCCATTTGGTTCAATTTTGGGTGGTGGAAAAGATGTTTTTTCTTATAAAGTTGAAGGGATTGGGTATGATTTTTTCCCAGATGTTTTAGATAATAATTTAGTAGATGAATACATTAAAATTAATGATAAAGACTCTTTTGTTATGGCAAGAAAACTTATTAAAGAAGAGGGGTTATTAGTTGGTGGTTCTTCTGGAGGAGCTGTCTGGGCAGCTTTAACGGCATCAAAAAGTCTAAAAAATAATCAAAAATGTTTGGTTATTTTACCCGATTCGATTCGTAATTATATGTCTAAGTTAGCTGATGATGATTGGATGAAAACAAATGATTTCATTTAATTTTTAATAATTATGTTCCTATATATTAGCTACTTTATATTTTTTATTTATATAACTACTATAATTTTTTTTATTACTGGAATTTTTAAAATTAAAGATAATCATAGTAGCAATTCAAATTTTGACGATATCTCAATCATAGTCTGTGTAAGAAATGGTGAAGAATCTATATTAAATATATTGAAAGATTTGAAAAGTCAGTATTACAAGGGTAATTTAGAGTTTATTATCGTAGATGATGATTCCTCAGATAACACTAAAAATATTATAGATAATTATATTCCAATTGATAATAGATTTAAATATTTCAATACTAAAGATTATAATTCAGAATTAAGACATAAAAAAAAGGCTCTTGATTGCGGAATTTCTAAATCAAAATATGATTGGCTATTATTTACAGATGTAGATTGTAGACTCAATAAAAAATGGTGTTTAGAATTAAGTAAAAATTTTACTACCGGTAATTATATTGTGGGATTTTCTGAAGTAGAGTCAAAAAATACTTTAGCATCAAAGTTCCAACATATTGATTTTAAAATTTTAATGGTATCTGCTCTGTCTTCAGTAGCTTCAGGATTACCTCTTGCGTGTATAGGTCAAAATCAAGCTTATAAAAAAAAACTTTTTATAAAAAATAATGGTTTCAATAAAATAAAAAAATTATTACAAGGTGATGATTCAATTTTTATGCAGCTATGTATGAAAAATAAGTATTGTATAGTATCTTATAGTTCGCATGAAGATTCATTCGTTAAAGCAAAATCACATTTAAGTTGGAAAGACTTAATTTTACAAAAAATTAGATGGGCTGGTGATGCAAATATAATGTGGAAATATAACAGGCTATTATATATAATTTCACTATCAACCTTCTATTCTAACCTAATGTTCTTTCTATTATTAATTACTTCAAATTTCAATATTTTTTTTATATTGATATTTATTAAGTACTTCTTTGAGTATTTACTATATATTTTGAGCTGCAAGAAATTAGATCATAAAATTAACAATGTATTATTTCAATTATGGTTTATGATACAAATACCTTATATAGTTATAGTTGGTATTGGGAGTTTCTATGCAAGCAATCTAAAATGGAAAGGTAGATAGATTAAATATTTAGTACCATTAATCATTTTTTTTTCCTTCTTATTCTCTGAAAATCTTAATTACAAAATTAAATTTTTTGGTATTTATGTAGCTGATTGTGAAATTTCGTCAAATGATACAATTGTATTTAATAAAGAAAGTATAAAATTAGATTATAAAGTAAAAACTAAAGCTTTTATAGATAATTTCTTTAAAATAGATAATTATTATACTGTAATTATTGATAAGAATAAATATAATACTTTATTATATAAAAAAAAGACCTTACAGCCTAACCTGGTTAATTTTATAGAAACAGAATTTATTAATGATAGAGTCAAATATAAAAATAGTAATATATATCTAGATAAAAGTGATATAAATATTTTTTCAATTTTATATTTAATGGCAAGTAATAGTAAGCAAATTATTAATAAAATTAATATAATTGAAAGAGAAGGGAAGTATTATAACCTTACAATTATAAATAAAAATGACGATTATGAATTATTTTTAGATGAAGTGAATAAAGACAACTCCGGATTAGTTAAGGATACTGATATATTTTTGTGGGGATTATTTTTACCCGATACAAAAAAAACTGTAAAAGTTAATAAGTCTGGATTTATTGAGCAATGTGTATTTAAAAAGGGATTGCTTACTGTAAAAGCAGAGATTGACTTTAAATAAAAAAGTCCTAAAAAATAGGACTTTTCTATATATACTTCCGACGAGAATTTAATATCGTTTTTAAACTATATTATTTCTTTTTCCACCATGTTACTACAAGTACTAATGCAACCAGTCCAGCTAAACCACCTTGATCTATATTTCCCATTAGCTTACCAATTCCACCAATAACTCCAAAATAATCGTCCCAAATTATACCAGATAAAATTCCAAAAACTATTAGAGCTTTAAGTAAATCTGTTAGATCATTAAGCCACGTAGTAACAGTTGCCATTGCTTTTTTCATTAATTGCCTCCAAATTAGATTAATTTGGTTTATGGGCAATAACTAATTATTGCCCATAAACTTGGTTTTGTTAGTTTTAGTCCATAAATGAACAAAAAACACAAAGTGCAAGCAAACCAGCTAGTCCACCACCAAGGAACATATTAACAAGACCAACTATACCACCTATAACATTTGGTAATCCTGTTGGCCATATAATAGCTGCGAACACAAAAAATACAACAACTGTTTTAAGAAGGCCAGTTAAACCACCTAACCAACCATTAACATTTGATAAAGCATTTTTCATTGTCTTTCTCCTTTATTGTTTCCTTAATATCTAAAAGTTTCATGCACTTTTAGAATTCTTCAAAAAAACTTTAAATCATCAAAAAACTAAAATATTTGTATTAAAAACTTATATTTCAACACCAACACACTAACTTAACAATAATAAAATGTTTATTGCAAGAATTTATTTAAAGTATTACTTTAACTAAAATTAAGATTAATTCCTTCTAGACTGTAATTTTGCAAGCAATCTTAGTATTTCTAAATACAGCCAAATTAATGTAACAAGTAATCCAAATGCAGAGTACCATTCCATATATTTAGGGATTCCCATTTCAGATGCTTCCTCAATAAAATCAAAATCTAGTACTAAATTAAGTGATGCGATTATAACAACAAATAAACTAAATCCAATACTAAATAAAGATGAATTTTGTGGGTTCATAATTGCTAAACCACCACCAAAAAAACTCATTACAAAGCTTATTAAGTAAATTAAAGCAATCCCACCTGTTGCAGCAAAAATACCTAATTTGAAATTTTCGGTAGGTTTAATTATCTTGCTTTTATAAGCAAAAAGAAGTGCTCCAAAAATACCCATTGTCAAAAATATTGCTTGTTGGACTATTCCTGTATACATATGTTCATATATTGCTGAGATACCACCTAACGCTAATCCCTCTAAGGCAGCATATATCGGAACTGTTGTAGGTGACCATTGTTTTTTAAAAATTGTTATTAAAGCAGTAATAAATCCGCCAATGAATCCTACCATTATTAAGCTGGTATTAGCTGTTGAATATGTATAGTATGCGCAAAATAGTAATATCATTAATGAGATAGTTGTTTTATTAACTGTGCCATCAATTGTCATTACATCTGTTCCTGAACTCTTTGAGAAATTTTTAAATGTATTTTGGTTTAGAGTCGGATTTCCTGATCTCATAGTAAGATGTCTTCTCATATTTATAATATCCTTTTTTATTTATAATAATAACCAATTAAATTTAATAAATATTTTTAAAGGAATTAAATGAAAGTAATTTGTGCAGGATGGGGAAGAACTGGGACAAGAAGTTTAAAGTATGCGTTAGAGCATATAAATAAACAGCCCTCTTACCATATGCAAAATATATTATTGAATAAAAAGGATGCTAAAAAGTGGCATAATTTAATTTTTGATAATACTAAAAAAAATAACTGGGAAAAAATTTACAAGGGATATGGTGCATGCTTAGATTTTCCAAGCTGCAATTATTATAAAGAGTTAATGGATTATTATCCTGATTCAAAAGTAATTTTAAATTTAAGAGATGATAAAAGCTGGGTTAAGAGCTGGAATGTATTAAATAATAAACTTTTGAAAAGCTTTGCTTTTAGATTTATTGCAAAATTACCCTACACATCATTTAAATTACAAAAAGAAATACATAATGAGATGATTCTTGGAACTAGAGGCGCCTTTGAAGGTGTAAAAACTGATAAAGAAAAAATGAAAAAGTTTAATGAATGGAATCAGTCTGTAATTGATTATGTACCGAAAGACAGGTTGCTAATTTATGAGGTTAGCCAAGGATGGGAGCCTATTTGCAAGTTTCTTGGAGTTGATGTTCCTGATATTCCCTTTCCATATAAAAACAAAACAAAAAATATGGGACGTATGTCAATTTTTATAAATTCTATGTTTCTTATACTAATACTTGCAGTACTTTCAATTATTTGCTCATCTATATTTTGGGGCGTCCAATATTTTCAATAAGTTTAGATAAATAAGAAGAAAATATTTGTTTTGATTTATCTGCATTTTTAAGCACTTCTTCGTGAGTAACTTTATTTTTTTGTATCCCAGCACCATAATTAGTAAGGCATGAAATAATAATAAAGTCTAAATTTAATTTTTTACACATCAGATATTCAGGAAAAGTCGACATTCCAACTGCTTTGCCTCCAAGACCTATAATTTCTTTAATTTCAGGATATGTTTCATATGATGGCCCAATCGTATATGTATATGCTCCTTCATTTAAAAGGATATTATTTTTTTTTGCAATATCTTTTGCTAAGTTAAAAAATGAATGCTTTTTAAATGGATGCTTTTCAGCTTTAGTTGAATGAATAAAAGAAAAATCAATAATTTTATTACTAATCATTAGGCTCCCTATATCCCAATCAATATTTAAACATCCTGAAGAATTAGTTATAATAGATAGATTTGGATTGAAATGATTGAAAATTTCTATTAATGAACCAACTTGTTTAAAAGTGTATCCTTCGTAGTAATGAAATCTGCCCTTAGCACATAGAATAGGAACATTATTTATTGTCCCATAAATAAATTCCCCTTTATGTCCTTCAACAGATGTTTTATAGAAGGTTGGTATTTCATCATAAGGGATTATAATTTTATCTGATATAAGTTTCGTGAAATTATCAAGACCTGATCCAAGTATTATACAAACTTTTGGATTATCTTTAATAAATTTAGTAATATAATTTATTACTTTATTAAGATTCATGTTTAGTAGCTAGTTGTCCGCATGCAGCATCAATATCTTCACCTTTACTCCATCTGATTAGTACTCTTATATTATGTTTTTTTAATACTTCGGCAAATTTATTTATTTTATTATCATCTGAACGTTTATAACGACCTAAAATTTGATTAAAAGGAATTAAATTGACCTTACATTCAATATTTTTTAGTAGCTTTGAAAGTTCTAAGGCATTATCAGTTGAATCGTTTATACCATTTAATAATACATATTCAAACATGATAACACGTGATTTAAAAAAAGTATATTTTTTGATCGATAAAATCAAACTATTTATATTCCATTTTTTATTAATTGGCATGATTTTATCTCTTATTGAATCATTGGGTGCATTTAAAGATAAAGCGAGTTTGTATTTATGTTTTTCATTGATAAATGAATCTATTTGAGGAAGTATTCCAGCAGTGGAAATTGTTATACGCTTTGTTCCTAGGTTAAAGGCTTTATGATTAGTGAATATTTTACAAGATTCAATAACATTTCTATAATTAAGAAAAGGTTCTCCCATACCCATAAACACAATATTTGTAATAGGTTTTTCAGTATTATTTCTAACCATTATCAACTGCTCAATTATTTCGCCTACATTTAGATTCCTATCAATCCCCATTTTACCAGTTGCACAAAAATCACAATCAACGTTACACCCAATTTGAGATGAAACACATACAGTATGCCTTTTATTATCAATCATGCTTACAGACTCTATTAGTTTATGATCGTTTGTTTCTAATAAAAATTTTATAGTTTGATCTATTTTTGAGACGGATTTATTTTTAATTTTTAATAAGCTTATTTCGCAGTCTGAATTTATTTTTTCTTTTAATTTCTTTGGAACATTGCTTATAGTATTTAAATCTGAGTTATTACTTTTATATAACCATCTAAATAATTGTTCGCCATGAAATTTAGGAAAACTATTATCAATACAGTATTTTTCTAATTCAGATTGGGTCATGCCCATTAAATTAATCTTTTTATTCATTTTCAATATTCAATTGGTAAAAGTTATTAATTATTGTTAATCTAAATGATAGTTTATTAATAATTAATATAAAAAATCTAAAGGTTTAATATGGATAATGTAAAGTTATTGAAAAAATTAAATGAACAAAAAATTTTATTTTATGATGAAATCGGAAAAGTCATTATTGGACAGAGTGAAGTTATTGAGCACATTCTTATTGCAATGCTGTGCAAAGGTCATATATTATTAGAGGGTGTACCTGGATTAGGAAAAACATTAATAGTTAAAACAATTTCTGAAGTTTTAGATTTAAATTTTAGTAGGATTCAATTTACACCTGATCTAATGCCATCAGATATTACTGGGACAGAAGTAATAAATCAAAATTTAGAAACTGGAAATAGAGAGTTGAAATTTATTAAAGGTCCTATATTCTCAAATATAGTTTTAGCTGATGAAATTAATAGAACTCCTCCTAAAACTCAGTCTGCATTATTAGAGGCGATGCAAGAATATTGTGTTACAACTGGAGGAAAAACATATAACATAGATACTCCCTTTTTTGTATTGGCGACGCAAAACCCTATAGAGCAAGAAGGAACATACCCATTACCTGAAGCTCAGCTTGACAGATTTATGTTTAATATACTAATTGACTATCCTCCATTTGAAGATGAGCTAGATATAGTTAAGTCTAATACTTCATTGTCTTCAAATATAATTAATAAAATTATTAATTCTAAAGAATTGATAGATTATCAAAGTCTAGTCAGAAATGTACCTGTTTCTGATAATGTAATAGAATATGCGGTTAATTTTGTACATAATACAAGGCCCTCAGATAAATCTCACGAACTTACAAATAAATATATTGATTGGGGAGCGGGTCCAAGAGCAAGTTCTTTTTTAATCCTTGCAGCTAAAGCTCAAGCTCTTTTATCTGGTAAAGCAACCCCTGATATTGAAGATGTAATGAAAGTTGCAGTACCAGTTTTAAGACATAGGATAATTCTTAATTTTAACGCTGAGGCTGAAGGTGTTAAGATTGATGATGTACTAAAAGAATTATCTAAGAAAAAATGAAAAAAGAATATCAAGAGTATTTAAATCCTTCTGTAATAAACAAAGTAGATAATTTATTTTTAAGAGCTAAACTTGTAGTTGAGGGTTTTATTATTGGTATGCATAAAAGTCCATATCATGGTTTTTCTGTAGAATTCTCTGAGCATAGACCCTATGGCTTTGGTGACGAAATAAAATATATAGATTGGAAATTATGGGGTAAAACTGATCGTTTTTATATTAAGCAATTTGAAGAAGAAACAAACTTAAAATGTCATATTATTTTAGATAAAAGTTTATCTATGGAATTTGGTTCTGATAAATTAACGAAATTTGAATATTCTAAATCTATTTCAGCAGCATTGTCGTATTTAATGATTAAACAGCAAGATGCTGTAGGGCTAACAACTTTTGATAAAAAGATTAATACAGTAATTAAACCTAGATCTAAAGTAAATCATCTAAATTTACTTTTGAAAACCATGCATAATTCTTCTACTGGCGGAGAAACAAATATTTCAAATCTTTTGCATAGTCTTGCTGAATCGATTAATAAAAAAGGTCTGGTAATTTTAATTTCAGACTTGTTAGATGATGAGAAAAAAGTAATGGAATCTTTGAGGCATTTTAGATATAAAGGTCATGAAATTATTGTATTCCATATCGTAGATCCAAAAGAGAAAAACTTAGATTATAATCAAAATATGAATTTTATTGATCTTGAAAATGACTATAATATTATTGCTGATTCAAGATTAGTAAAAGATAAATACAATAAAGCTTTTAGAGAATTTTCAGAATTTTATAAAAATGAATGTCTAAGAGATAAGATTGACTATAATTTAATAAGTACATCAGATTCTCTAGATAAAACTTTATTGCAGTATTTAATAAAAAGAAGTCAGACCAGTAAATAGTTACAGTTTGTCTTTAAGTGCAGGGATAAATAACTTTCTTAACTGCTTTATTACTTTACTTAATTCTTTAGCATAGTTTGCGCTTGTTTTATCATCTGGATTAAATCCGCTTGCATCAAAAAACTTTTCTTTAGCTTTGGATAAATATTCTTTTGCTTCTTCTGCATTCTTTAAAGTTTCTTTAATTACTTTCTTATCCTCTGTTGCTGATTGTATCACATCGGCTACATTGTTATACAGTTCGTAGCCTATGTATCTATAGCAAACAGCAAGATTATAACAAGTTTCAGATAGTACAAGATCATCGGTATCTGTGTTTTCATATAATTTATCAAAAAGCTTAGATCCAAAATCGATTGCTTGGTTATAATCTTCTTTATCTATGTAAATCATAAAAATTTCTTTTTCTACTAAAAGATTTAATTTTTCATCATCAGTTTTAATTTTCTGTAATGATGAAATAGCTAAATCATAGTCTTTTGATTCTCGTGCATACTTTGATTTTCTAAAGATTAAATTTTGATTTGATTTATTAATTTCAAAGCCTTTGTCTAAATATTGCATGGTTTTAACCATATCACCTCTCTCATAAGACATATCAGATAAGGCAATGTAATTTTCTACAAGCTGTGGATTTAATTCCATTGAGAATAAAAATTTGGACATGGCTTTATTTTTTTTCCCTCTGTTAAGAAGTTTTATTCCATCATTATGAATTGTAGATGCTTCATTTCTAATTGCTTGATGAACTGTTTTTATTTCAACTCCACTTGATTTAAATGGTCTCTCAAGATTTGTATCCATTCTATCTAAAGCGAGCTTAAACATTTCGGCTACTTTATCCATTTTCTTTTGAGGTCTATATACTTCATTAGCTAGAAACCAGGGAACTTGGGAATTGTCAGGCTCCATATCAAGTGCTATGACACCCCATTTTTCTGCTTCAACTAGATTGTCTTCAATCCTTGCATATGTTCTAGCAGAATTGAATTCCATGCTCATAGATCCCATGCATGAATAAAGGAATAAAATTATTACGCTCGTAAATAGATATCTAAGTAAAATCATTAATCTCCTAAAATATTGTAAAAGTATAAGATATATATTTTAAATTTAAGAAAATATATTTAAAAAATATAGTTGATTATGTTAGAGGAAAAAAATGATATTAAATATTAGAGGAAAAAAATGATATTAAATAATTTATGGATGATGATAAGTGAGTTCGCTCCTTATTTAATTTTGGGATTTTTTATATCAGGCTTACTATCCGAGTTTTTAACCGTTGATTTAGTTCAGAAGTATTTAGGATCCAATTCGTTGTTTTCTGTTTTTCTAGCCTCCTTGCTAGGAGTTCCTATTCCTTTGTGTTCATGCGGAGTTATTCCTGTCTCAGCTTATTTATCAAAGCATGGGGCTAGTAAGGGGTCTGTAACATCTTTTTTGATTTCTACTCCTCAAACTGGAGTTGATAGTATATTTATAACTTATGCTATGCTCGGTCCTATTTTTGCTATATATAGGCCTATTATCGCTTTTTTTTCTGGAATTTTAGGAGGAACTTTTGTTCATATATATGATGATAGAAAAAAAAATATAGTTGATGAGAGCTGTAATGATGATTGTTGCGATGATGAATCTAAATCTAAAATTTATAATATTTTTAATTATGGTTTTGTAAAGCTTCCTATGGATATTGCTGGTCCACTAATTTTTGGTTTAGTATTATCTTCCTTAATGCTAGTGTTAGTACCTGCAAACTACTTTGATATGTTTGGTTCAGGCATTGTAGGGATGTTAATAATGTTGGTTTTAGGATTACCTACATATGTATGTGCTACAGCTTCAGTACCTATAGCGTTTGCTTTGCATTCATCAGGTTTTTCAATGGGAGCAGTTCTAGTATTCTTAATGTCTGGCCCAGCAACAAATGTTGCAACTATGTCTGTTATATATAAAATATTAGGTAAAAAGAACTTATTAATTTATTTAGCTAGTATAGTAATATGCTCCATTGGTTTTGGCCTATTGTTTGATTTTATCTTTCCTGGATTAAGCATTGAAGACAGTGGCTATGAGGTTAATCATATTCTAGGGTCTAGCTTAGAGCTGATTTTATCTTTATCCTTAATTGTTATTTTGTTTAATGCTTTAAGGATTAAATACTTTTCTAAAAAAAAATCTATAATTTTAAATAAGAACGAGCTGTATATTGAGGGCATGACATGCAACCATTGTGTTAGTTCAGTAAAAAAAAGTTTAGAAAAGCTAGATGGAATAGGAGATATTGATATTGACTTAGCAAGTGGGTATTTGATTTACAGTAGCTCTTCAAATATTGATAAAAAAGTACAAGAAATAATCCTTTCTTTGGGATATAAAATTAAAAATCAATAAATTGTATTACAATTCTTAGGAGGAATTCGGTGCAAATCCGAAGCTGTCGCGCAACTGTAATTCAGCAATGATAAGTCAGATACTCCTAAAATCATAATCCTTCGCGATAAAGGATTCGTGATTCAAATTAATTTCGCTATAGGAGTATTAAAATGAAAATAGTTTTACTATTTATTTCAACTATGTTTTTAATGACTAGCTGTTCTGACGATGGGAATACAGTTTCTGGTCCAACAACAAGCAGTAATTATGTTTTTGTTGCATGTGAGGGTAATTTTGGTTCAAGTGATGGAACAGTTTATGTGATTGATGAGTATGGAAATACATCTAATATTGGCTCACTGGGTGATGTCGTTCAATCAGTTGAGGTCCATGGTAATAAATTGTTTGTTATCGTTAATAATAGCCATAGAATAATGGTTTATGATATATCTGAAAGTGGTATTAGCGAGCCAGGGATTGAGGTTCTGACTGGTGATTCATCTCCAAGGGAAATGGTTGTTTTAAATGATAAGGTTTATTTCACAAATTGGAATACTCAAGATGTTAAAGTTTTAAATTTATTTACTTATCAGATAGAATCTTCTTTGGTGTTAGGGGGCCTTCCGGAAGATATAGTTACAGATGGAGAGAATTTATTTGTTTCTATTCCTAGCTTGGCTCTTTACGATCAAAATCTAGGCTCTAGTGTAGTTAAGATAGACCCCGTTTCTATGTCTGTCTTAGAAACACATGAGGTTGGATTGGGACCTGAATCTTTACTGATGTTTAATGACGAAGTTTATGTCGCAAGAAAAAATTATAGTAATGACTGGTACACTACATACTATGGATCGTCTAAAATTTCAGGTGGTCTTGTTACTAGCTCAGACTATGGTGCAGGTGTTGCTTGTGGAGGATCAATATTGGTAAGCAATAATTCAGTATACAGAACTTATGATGGAGGTATCGCTCCATTGGATGGTAATTTAGAAATTAATGCTTTAGGAAGAATAGGTGATTATGGATCAGCTATTTATCATGCTGAAGAAATTAATGGCTACATATGGCTCGGCTTAACAGATAATACCGTTAGAGTTATGAATAGTAGCGGTGAAGAATTAAATCTATACAGTGTTGGAGCATATCCTGGTGATTTTGCAGTTTGGAATAATCAAGATTAAAACAATACTGTAATGACATATTGTCATTACATGGTGCCATAATGACAATAAATTATGACATAATTCCATGATTTAAGTTGAATTTTAAGTTTGGTACTTTATTTGAATTATTATTGTTTGAAAGTTTTATAAATAATTTTAATAAAAATAATAAAGGAGAAATAAAATGAAACTTATAACATGGAGTCCAATAGCAAGGCCAGTTAGTATTTTTAGTGATCTAGAAGGTGTTTTGAATAATTTTAGTGATTTAACTTCACCGTTAAATTATTCAACATCTTGGAAGCCAAAATTTGAGGTTTTAAATACAGATTCAACCTATTGTATTAGAGCTGAGCTGCCTGGTTTAAGTAAAAAAGATGTTGTTATTGAATTAGAAAAAAATACATTAACACTATCTGGAGAAAAAAAGTGGAACGATAAAGATGATAATAATTATTCTGAATTTTCTTATGGTAAATTTTTAAGAAGTTTTGATTTACCTGAAGATTTTAAAAGTGATAATATTAAAGCATCAATGAGAGAAGGTATTCTTTCTATTCAAGTTCCAAGAATTAAAAAAGTTAAACCTGAGATTAAAAAAATTGCAATTAAATAATTATTGCAATTATTAAAAATAAAAAAAGCTCTGTATTACAGGGCTTTTTTTTATTAGTAGACGATAATGGATGAGTCTATTTGTCTGGCCCATTCGATAATTCCGCCAGTTAAATTTTTTACATTTTTAAAATCATTATTTAATAAAAACTGACAAACTTTTTCAGACCTAACACCTGATTTACATTGAACAACTATTTCTTG